>CALVXL010000017.1 GCA_944369635.1 uncultured Clostridia bacterium | reverse complement strand
ACTTGTCCACGTTGGCGGCGGAGCCTAAGATGGTCTGTCCCAGTCCGTTTTTGCCGAAATAGCTTTCGGCAAGCAAATCGAAACAGATATCTTCGGGCGTATCCTCGCCCATGCTGATTTCCTCTTTGATGACGCCCTTTTCCCGCGCGCTCTCCTCGTCGTCGAACACGGAATGGAAAAAAAGATCGGACAGAATTTCCGCGCTCGCGCGGAAATTTTCCTTTGTGGATTTCACGTAATAACAGGTGTTTTCCTTGGCTGTATAAGCATTGATCTGCGAGCCCAGCCGCTCCGTCGAATCGGAAATCTCAAACGCGGAACGCTTTTCGGTGCCTTTGAAAAGCATATGCTCGATATAGTGCGAAATGCCGTTGTTTTCCGCCGTTTCGTTGATGCTGCCCGTGTTGACCAGCACCCCCAGCGAAACGGTATACAGCCCCGGCATGGTCTTGACCACCAGCCGCAGCCCGTTATCATACGTTTTTATCTTTTCCATCGTATCTCTTCACTCCCCGATATTCTCAGATACCGTGACCGTTTTCAGACCTTCCTTTTCGTAATATGCCAAAATGCGCGGCAATGCCTTGAGCGTATGCTCCTTTGGGTGCATCAAAATCAGTTCACCCCCGCTGACGTTCTGCGTCGCGCGGGAAAAGACAAGGCCTTCGTCGTGGTCGCGCCAGTCGATGGTATCCTTTGACCACATGATGACGCGGTAGTCCATTTCCGAACAGGCTACGAGCGTATTTTTGCCGAACGCACCCGACGGCGGCGCGAAAAGATTGGTCCGCGCGCCGCAAAGCGCCTCAACGATGACTTCCGTCATGCGGATTTCCTCTTTGTTCTGTTCCAGCGTCAGCTTGGAATGATCCTTGTGAAAATAGCCGTGGTTGGCGATCTCGTTGCCCGATTCCACGATTTTCTTCAAAGTCTCCGTATTGTCGTCCGCCCAGCAGCCGCCCACAAAGAACGTGGCCTTCGCCCCGTATTCTTCCAGCGTTTCCAAAATGCCCTCCACCACGGCGGTATTTTCGTACACGTTGAACATCAAAGATACTTTGTCCGAAGTCCTGTCGCCGTTATAAATCGGCTCGTACCCCTTGCCGGAAGTCGTTGCCACGCCGCCCGGCACCAAGGTAAACGCAAATACGAACACGATGACCGCCGCCACCGTGATGTTGGATAACAGTCCGATGATCACATCTCTTTTTAGTTTCTTCATTCCCCGCTCCTTTATTCATAAGTTTATGACGGAAAAAGCGGGGATATGCTTTATTTTTAAGATGTCAAAGCGGTATGCCGCATATGCCGCATACCGCTGAATTTACAAACCGACGTTTCAGCTGAGTTTTTCCAGCAGTTTCAGATCGATTCCCTTTTCGCCGATCTTCACGATCTCTACTTTTACCTTGTCGCCGATCGCCAGCACGTCTTCCACGCTGTTGAGGCGCTTATTGTACATTTCCGAAAGCTTGGAAATGTGAATGAGCCCGTCCTTCCCCGGCGCAAGTTCGCAAAACGCCCCGACTTTGGGCAGAATGCGGAGAACTTCCGTAATGAACATATCGCCGACCTCGGGATCCTTTGCAATGGAAAGGATGATGGCTTTCGCGCGTTCGCCCTGTCCGTTTTCGCCGTAAGAAGCGATCTGCACCAGCCCGTCGTCGGAAATATCGATCTTCACGCCCGTTTCTTCGATGATCTTGTTGATGACCTTGCCGCCCGAGCCGATGACTTCCCTGATCTTATCGGGGTTGATCATAAAGCTCATGATGCGCGGCGCATATTTGCTCAGATCGTCCGCGGGTTTATCGATACATTCGAGCATCTTGCCGAGAATGAATTTTCTGCCGACGTGCGCCTGCGCGATCGCCTGGCGGAGAATATTTTCGTCGATACCCTTGATTTTGATATCCATCTGAATGGCGGTGATTCCCTTTTCCGTACCCGCGACTTTGAAGTCCATATCGCCGAGGAAGTCCTCTAAGCCCTGGATATCGGTGAGGATCGCCACTCTGTCGGAATTGGTGTCCTTGATGAGCCCCATCGCGATACCCGCGACAGGTGCTTTGATGGGAACGCCCGCGTCCATCAGCGCGAGAGTGGAACCGCAAACGCTGCCCTGCGAGGTGGAGCCGTTGGAGCTGAGCACTTCGCTGACCATTCTGATCGCATACGGGAACTCTTCTTCCGAAGGAATGACGGGTTCGAGAGCGCGTTCCGCAAGCGCGCCGTGACCGATCTCGCGGCGGCCGGGGCTTCTTAAAGGCTTCGCTTCGCCCGAAGCGTAGCCGGGCATGTTGTATTGGTGCATATATCTCTTGCCGGTCTCTTCGTCAAGACCTTCGAGTTTCTGCTGTTCGCTGATCATGCCGAGCGTGCAGGTGGTCAAAACCTGCGTCTGTCCTCTCGTAAACACGCCGCTGCCGTGCACTCTGGGCAAAATGCCGTGTTCGCACCAGATCGGCCTTACTTCGTTGAGTTTTCTGCCGTCGGGACGAATTCCTTTATCGAGAATTTTCGCTCTGACCTTTTCTTTGGTCAGATAATACAGACTGTCTTTGATTTCACGCGTTTTGTCGGGATAAATTTCCGCAAAGTGCGCAAGGGTATCGGCCTCCACCTTGTCCTGCGCCGCCTGACGTTCTTCCCTTACGTAATGTTCGAGCGCTTCGTCGAGCATATCGGAAGCGAATTCGCGCACCGCCTTGTCCACGTCTTCGGGAACGTGATAGAATTCCATTTCGCGTTTGGGCTTGCCCACTTCCTTGACGATTTCTTCCTGAAACGCGCACTGCTTTTTGATGGCTTCGTGTCCGAAGAGGATTGCGCCGACCATCTCGTCGTCGCTGATTTCCTTGGAGCCCGCTTCCACCATCATGATGGCGTCCTTCGTGCCCGCGAGGTTGAGCGCCAGGGTGCTCTTTTCCCGTTCCGCAAGCGACGGATTGATGACGTATTTACCGTCGACGATACCGACGACGACCGACCCCGTGGGCCCTGCAAACGGGATATCCGAAATGCAAAGCGCGACCGAGCTGCCGAACATGGCGAGCGGCTCGGGAGCGATGTCGGGCTCCACCGAAAGCGCGGTGGCAACGACGATGACGTCGTTGAAAATGCCTTTCGGGAACAGCGGGCGAAGCGGTCTGTCGATGAGGCGGGACGTCAAAATCGCCTTGTCGCTCGCTCTGCCTTCCCTTCTTTTGAATCCGCCGGGGATCTTGCCCACAGCGTACATCTTTTCTTCATAGTCCACGCCGAGCGGGAAATAATCCATGCCCTCTCTCGGTTT
>CALVXL010000016.1 GCA_944369635.1 uncultured Clostridia bacterium | reverse complement strand
CGGATCAGCTTGCGCAGCACCGCGTCGCGCTTGACGATTTCAAGATAATGTTTATAATTCGCCGTGGACGGCATAATTTTCGTGAGCGAAGTCAGATAGGATATGCCGCCCGCCGCTTCGAGGTTTCCTTCCTTTTCCAGCTCGTCGGTCAACGTGACGAGATCGACGGGCACGTTTTCGCGGTTGACCGCGACCATCGCTTCGAATATGTAACCGTGCGATTCCGCGTAAAAGTCCTCGTCGCTTAAAGAAGAAAGCACGTCGAGCTGAATATCCCTGTCGATCATAAGACAGCCCAATATAGACTGCTCCGCTTCCAGATTGTGCGGCAATTCGCCCGTAAAGGTCTTTTTGCCGTTCTTTTCGCCTGCCATGCGTTATTTCTCCCGTTTGAATTTACATTTTTTCTTGCCGAGCGCGGAAAAAAGCAATTCTTTCAGTTCCTTCGCGCTCCCCTCTTCTATGCCGCTTTTCTTTACCAAAAACGCCAACGAAGAACGTACGTACAAATAGAAAAATTCCTTCGTTTCCGCCGCATAGCGCAACGCGCCGTAAGGCACGGAACTTTCCTTTATCTTTCCTTTTACCTTGGTTTCCACCGTAAATTCGCTTTCACCGAAACGGTAAAAATTTTCCACGGTATGCATTTCCCGATACTCTTTCAAGGTGCGCGCGACGCTCTTTTTCACCGCCGTGACGCCCAACGACAAAAGCAGTATGCCGAATGCCGCGAAAACCGCCGCGCTGACGATGAACACGGCGTTCGCCGTAAATACCGCGACCACGCCCAGTGCAAGCGCCGCGGCGAAAAACACCCATGCTTTCGCCAGTTTGTGATTGACGCGATACGCCGTGAAACGCATGAAATCGGCATAATCTTCGGGATTGTTTTTATAGCGGACGGTAACCATATTATAAGGCGAGGAATTCGTCGAGGGTCTCTTCGAATACTTTCATCGCGCCCGCAAATACGTCCTTTTTGGTGAGGTCTACGCCCGCGATCTTCAAAAGATCCACGGGATTATCGCTGCCGCCCGACGAAAGGAACGCGAAATAGTCTTTGACCGCGCTTTCTCCTTCCGTGAGAATGCGGTTTGCGATAAAGAGCGCGCTGGTGATGCCCGTCGCGTATTTATACACGTAAAACGGCGTGTAGAAATGCGGGATACGCGCCCATTCGTAGGAAATTTCCTTGTCGCTGATCACCGCTTTACCGTAATAGTCCTTATTGAGTTTGAGATATTTCTTGCACAGCACTTCTTTTGTGAGCGGCTGGCCTTTTTCCGCCATGGTATGCGCCGCGTATTCGAATTCCGCAAACTGCGTCTGGCGGAAAAGCGTGGTGCGGATCATTTCCAGAAGATAGGAAAGCAGGTATTTTTTGAGTTTCTTGTCTTCCGCCGTGGAAAGGATATATCTTAAAAGCAACACTTCGTTGACGGTGCTCGCAACTTCCGCGACAAAGATCTTATAATCGGCTTTCGCAAAAGGCTGCGTTCTGTTGGAGAAGTAGCTGTGAATACTGTGCCCCATTTCGTGCGCGATGGTAAACACGTCGTGCGTGGTCTTCTGGTAGTTCAAAAGCACGTACGGGTGCACTTCGAAACAGCCCGTCGAATATGCGCCGCTGCGTTTTCCGTCGTTTTCGTAAACGTCGATCCACTTTTCGTCGTATGCTTTCTGCAAGAGCGCGACATATTCCTCGCCGAGGGGCGCAAGTCCCTTTTTCACGAGTTCGTACGCTTCTTCGTATTCGAGTTTAAGATCCACGTCTTCCAGCACGGGAACGGACATATCGTACATATGCATCTGATCGAGCCCGAGCGTTTCTTTCTTTGCGGCGATATACCTGTGCATCAGCGGCAGGGCGTTATGCACCGCTTCGAGCAGGTTTTCGTACACTTCGGGAACGACGTCCTCGTTTGCCAGCGCGCTTTCAAGGCAGCTGGAATATTTGTGTGCGCGCGCCAGGAATACATCCTTTTTTACGCTGCCGTTATATGCCGCGGTAATGGTATTGATCAGGCCGATATACGCCTTATAATACGCCTTGAACGCCTTTTTTCTGAGCTCCCTGTCGTTGCTTGCCATGCACACGGAATATCCGCCGTGCGTAACTTTGTATTTGTTGCCCGCGCTGTCCTTTACCGTCGGGAACGGCAGGTCGGCGTTATCCACCATCATGAAGGTATCGCGGAAAGAAGAATACATTTCGCCGCCGAGCGCCAGCACTTTTTCCGCCTCTTCTCCCAGCACGTGCGCCTTGCTTTTCAAAACGGTTTTCAGCATATAATCGTAATCGGAAAAATCGGGATCCGCGATGAAACCTTTGAGCACGTTTTCATCAAGCGAAGTGAGTTCCGGCAACATATACGCCGTTTCCGCGTTGATCTTCACCAAAAGCCCCTGCGCACGTGCAATATATGTGCTGTTCTGCGCGTCCGCGGTGTCCTGATCGTTGAGCATGTGCGCAAAAACGTAAAGGCGTTCGAGCTTGCGCATCACGCTGTCCTGCTTTTTCAGACATTCGAGAAGATATTTCTTTTCGCCGAGTTTTCCCTTGAATTCAGTAAACTTCGCTTCCTTTTCCGCCTCTTTATACGCTTTATCCCACGCCTCGAAAGATTCGTACATGTCTTTGAGGTTCCAGAAATACTCTTTGTTCATTTCGCTTCTTTTCATATCCGTTTCTCCTTGATTTTAATTTTTATTGCTGTGGATCGGCGCGGGAATTTTTCCGCCGCGGCGAATGAATTTTGCCGCAGAAGCCTTCTGCACCGCCATGATGGGCGCTCTTCCCAAAAGTCCGCCGAACTCCACGAAATCCCCCACGCCCTTGTTGGGAACGGGAATGACGCGCACGGCGGTGGTCTTGTTGTTGATCATGCCGATCGCCGCTTCGTCCGCGATGATCGCGGAAATGGTTTCCGCACTCGTATCGCCGGGGATTGCAACCATATCGATGCCGACGCTGCAAACCGCCGTCATCGCTTCCAGCTTGTTGAGCGTAAGCTCGCCGCAACGCGCGCCTTCGATCATGCCGTAATCCTCGCTGACGGGAATAAACGCGCCCGAAAGCCCGCCGACTTTGGAACTCGCCATCACGCCGCCTTTTTTAACGGCGTCGTTCAAAAGCGCAAGGCACGCCGTCGTCCCGTGGGTGCCGACGCGCTCCAGCCCGATCTCTTCCAAGATGTGCGCCACGCTGTCTCCCATGACGGGCGTTGGCGCGAGCGACAAGTCCACGATGCCGAACTCCGCGTTGAGCCTGCGGGACGCCTCGCTCGCGATGAGCTGCCCCGCGCGCGTAATTTTAAACGCCGTCTTTTTGATGATCTCCGCGATTTGGGAAATATCGGCGTCGGGGTTGTTTTTCAGCGCGTAATGCACGACGCCCGGCCCCGACACGCCCACGTTGATGACTTTTTCCGCCTCGCCCACGCCATGAAACGCGCCCGCCATAAACGGGTTGTCTTCCACCGCGTTACAGAACACCACAAGCTTGGCGCATCCGAACCCGTCGGTCGCCTCCGTGCGTTTTGCCGTACGTTTGACGATTTCGCCCATCAGCGCGACGGCGTCGAGATTGATACCCGATTTGGAAGAACCGACGTTCACCGAAGAACACACCCTGTCGGTAATCGCCAAAGCTTCCGGAATGCTTTCGATAAAGGAACGCTCGTAAGCGGTCATGCCCTTTTGCACGAGGGCGGAATAACCGCCGAGAAAATCGACGCCGACGTTTTTCGCCGCGTCGTCCAGTTTTTTCGCGAGCACCGTTTCCTGCCCCGAAAAATTCGCCGTAAGCAGGGACGCGGGCGTAATGGATACGCGTTTGTTGACGATGGGAATGCCGTATTCCTTTTCCAGCGCGTCGCCCACTTTCACGATGTTTTCCGCATAGGAACAAATCCTGTCATAACAAGCCTGCGCCGTATCCTTTGCGCTTTCGCGGATACAGGGTATGAGCGATATGCCCATCGTGATCGTTCTGACGTCGAGGTGTTCCTTTTCCACCATGTCTATCGTTTCAAAAATTTCTTTATTGCTTAACATCGTCCGCCTCAGATCTTATGCATCGCATTGAAAATATCTTCATGCTGCACGTGAATACTCACCCCGATCCTTTTGCCAAGGTCGTTGAGCAGATCCGCAAGCGCCGCCAAAGAAAGGTCGCTGTTTTTGAGATCCGCATACATGAGCATGGTGAAATTGCCGCTCATAATGGTCTGAGAAATATCCTCTATGTTGACCGAATGCTCCGCCAAAAGTCCGCTGACCGACGCAATGATGCCGGGCTTGTCCTTGCCGATTACCGTTACTACCGCTTTCATTTGTCTCTCCTTAAAGTCTTTCGAACGCCACCAGCATATTGCCGTGCGTATAAATCTTTACGTGTTCGCCTTTTGTGAATTCAGGCATGGATTTTTCCGTATCCATCCAGACCTTCCGCTCGAAAAAGTCCTGTTTCTTGGTGTTGTATTCCAAAAAATAAACGGCTTCGAATTCAATACCGTCGCGCACTTCCAGTTCGTGCGAATATCTGTCAAATTCCCCGACCGTGGCGTTGGAAGTACCTTCTTCCACGCCCTTGAGTATCTTATAATAATTGCGGATACGCTTGAACGGAATCCCCAGATAAATAAAAGAAAAGATCACGAATATCGCGGCGAGCGCGAACATAATGAATTTGATCCACCAGATATTCGGCGATTTATAAGGCTGAAAAAAATAGACGAGCCATATCGCCACGCTCGCGAGAACGTAGACGCCCAGAATGGAAAAATAGATGATCTTATATTTCTTTTTTTGTTTTTTGATTTTCAAAAAGTCTTCCGTACAGTAGATGTTTTCCATTTAAACTCCTTTATAGTCCGTTCTTATATATTGCAGCGAACCGTTCATTTCGAGATACAGTTCGTACCGATCGGAAAATTCCGCCATCACGTATTTGGGATTTTGGCGAACGCGGTAATATTTCGGCCGTTCTTCCTGCGCGGAAACGGAAAATCCGGCAATGTCCCGCGCGCTCCCCGCGCCTTGTGAAAACGCGGTATTCGCCTCCTGCCGCGTATCGCCGTTCTGCGGCGCGGCGGCGCCGTTTTCAAAATCGCTCAGGATCTGCGCCCGCTCGCGCCGTTTTTCCTTTTTCCTTCCGAAACCGAGAAGAAGGTATATGGTGCGGAGCACGGCGTACAGGACGCAAAGGCATAAAATAAGATGAAAAAATATGAAGCCGGCATTACTGCCCGAAATCGCCCGAAACGCGATTTCCAAAAGTGCGCCCGCCACCGCGCAGAAAACAAGCGGCTGCAGGCTGAACACCGATAAAATTTTGTAAATTGCCTTGAAGATCGTTCCCAGCACGGTTTTGATCACGCCGAAAACCAGACGGTTTTTCACAAAAAGCATTTTATCACCTGAAAAGATTTGCGATCCACGCGCTGATGTCGGCGCGCAGTCCCGTAAACCATTTTACCGCGCCGCTCATCGCCCAGCGGGGAACCACCCCGACGATCTGCTCTTCCTTACACGTGCCGAACGAACTGCGGCTGTCCGCGCTGACCGCGCGGTTATCCCCCATATAAAAAACTTCTCCCGCGGGAATCGTCGTTTCCCATCTCGCGGGCGAACTGTTGACGTAGGTCTTGCCCTGCTCCTTTACGTAGTCTTCTTTGAGCTTTTCGCCGTTCCGATAGACGTAGCCGCCTTCGATGACCAGCGTGTCGCCCTCCCTTGCGATGACGCGTTTGATAAGGCATTCCCCGCCCGATTTTTCGCCCTCGATTATAACGACGTCGCCGTAACCGGCCTTTTCGCGCTTGTTTACGCAAAGCACGTCGCCGGTATGGAGCGTATCCTCCATCGACGGGCCGTCCACCTCGATATAATAAAAGAAATAGCGGTTTGCACCGATAAACGCCGTAAGCCACAAGAACACGGCGAGGCATATCGCGTAAAAACGAAGATTCGATTCCCCTTTCCTTTTATTCAGTTCGACGAGTTCCTTAAAATCAGTCATCGCGTTCCTCGTTTTTTATGATTTTCCTGCACATTTTTTTCACTTCGTCGGGCGAAAGAAGGACGATCCTGCCGCAACGCGCGCACTTTAATTTGATTTCCGCGCCCGTACGGAGCACCAGCCATTCCTCCGAACCGCAGGGATGTTTTTTTCTGGCGACGATCCTGTCGCCCGCGGCGTAGTCCATATCACACCCACAAAATATTGTTCAGAAGATAGTTTCCGCCGCATTCGAAAACGATCATATTGATTTTATCCATACTTTTGAGATTCATTCCCTCTTCGGTTTTGAATTTCATCGCGGGAAAAGACACTTTGTGCCATACTTCCCCGCCGCCGAGCTCCGCGGAAGCAGAATATACCCTTTCCTGCGGGGTGTCGAGATTTTCCACCAGCTTTACAGTGAGTTTTACCGCCTGCGGCGCGTATACATCGGCAAGAAGTATGCTTTCGGCTTTCGGACGGTCGCATTGATTGTTGATCTTATAACTCACGATCCCGCCCGCGGAAGTAACGCCCTGTATTTCGAAAGCGCCGTTTTCCAGACGGATATCGTCTGTTTTTTCCGCCTGCACGTCAAAAACAAGATGATCGGAAAACTTCAGCGGACTGAGCATATATTTATTTTCCCGCGAAGAAAACACGATGTTGGATTTATTTTCGTTAAAAACCTCTTCGGGACTGAATTTTTTCGCCATGATACGCGAACATACGGTAAATCCGTTGGCGTACCGCGCGCGGGCGTAAAACATTACCTGCCCCGAGTATTTATACGGCGTATATTTGAAAAGGAAATGCTCTTCCGTTTCCTTTACGATATCCGCTTTAAAATTCCAGCAGCGAAGCGCCGGATTGACCGTTTCTTCCGCGGCGAACAGGCAAACGTCCTCGATGCCGCGCTTGTCCGCCCCCACTTTGACGAAAATGCTGCCGTTGACGAGATCGCAATTGATATCCGGTTCTTTTGGAAGTTCGAGCGCCCCGCCTTTCAGAAATTTATCGAAGAACAAATCGATGTCCTTTTTACAATCGTAATCGAGCACCTTGCCGCGTTGCGGCGAAATTGCCACGTACGTATCGGCGTTGACGCGCGCCATCGTGTCGAACGCGCGGTCGGCATCGAAAAAGCGGTTGTTGCTGCCCGCAACCAGAAGCACGGGACATTTTACGTACTGGGCATAGGATTGCGGTTCGATCGCCGCGAGATACTTATAAAGCTCGTCGTTGAGCTCCGGCTCGGAATTTTCGCTGAATTTATAAAATCCGCGGTATGCCCGCCAGCCCGCCGAGAACATCGACGCAAAGCATTTGATTTCGGGATCGAGCGCGGCGAGCTGCCACAAAATAGTTGCTCCGTGCTTGATGCCGAACGCCCCGTAACAGCTCACCATTTCGTGATGTCTGAGATAATGCGCCGCATATTGCGCCACGGCGCTCCATTCGTACCAGCAGGTGCGGCGCGCGTCGGTTTCCACGCGGTGAATACCGTCCCTGTCTTCCTTAAAGTGGGCGTACGCCACGTCCGAAGGATATTCGGTATAATCTTCGTACCCGTTCTGCTTTCCGCAATAATCGACCATCATCGCGAAATACCCCTGCGCCGCAAAATATTCGACGATCTTTTCGTCGGGCTTTTTCCCGTAAGACGGAAAAATCAGCACCCCTGGCATTTTCGCGTTGCGCTTGTCGTACGCAGTAAGCGCGAAGATCTTTACCTTTCCCGCCGACGTCGTGCGCCCTTCGAAACGAATTTTGGAAAATACGATTCCGTCCCGTTCGTATTCCTGCGCTTTTTCTTCCCCGATGGGAAGTTCGGGAGAAAACCCCTCCCACAGCGTAACGGGCGTATAGATGATTCCTGCCAAAACGCTTCTGTCTCCTTAATAAGTGATTTCTATTTCAGAACCCGCGCTCTCCGTCGCGGCCTTTACCGTAATCCTGCAACCGATCCGTTCTTTTAATTCTTTCACGTGCGAAATGATGCCGATGGAAAATTTTTCGCTTTTGAACTTTTCCAGACTGTCGAGCACCGTTTCCACCAGCTCGGAATCGAGCGTGCCGAACCCTTCGTCGAGAAAGAAAAACTCGATGGGACGGTCGGACTTTGCGCAGATGTATGTGTAGAAAATTTTAGCGGTTTTTACACCTTTGCTTTTAATCTTGGTAGCATTCAAGACTTTTTTTATTTTGCTTTCTCTTCAAGTTTTGAAAACTCTTTCAACCCTAATACCGCAGAAGATAGCGATA
>CALVXL010000015.1 GCA_944369635.1 uncultured Clostridia bacterium | reverse complement strand
GCGTTTGCGCATTCCGCATCGCCGTGCCCGTATGCGTTGGCCTTCACCACCGCGTTGAAACGCGCACCGCCTTTCAGCCGCGCTTTCAGTTCTTTTGCGTTATTTCTCAGTTTACCCAGATCGATGACAGCCTTGTTCAACATATAATCAGTATATGCGCCGATTTTGCGGAAAGACAAAGATCTTTCCGCCGAATTTGCCGATAAATACTTTTTTTCGCGCGCCGTCCGATTTTTTATAGATTAACGGTCCTTTTCCGCGACAAGACTGTTTAAAACGGTTTAACGGAACTTACATAAACGCCCGCCGCAAAATTGCGGCGGGCGTTATAAATATCAGACCTGTGCGAACTGCGAATTGTAAAGATGATAGTAAAAACCTTGTTTTGCAAGCAGCTGCTTATGCGTACCCTGTTCCACGATACGCCCCTTATCCATCACGAGGATTTTGTCGGCGTGCTCAATAGTGGAAAGGCGGTGCGCCACGACAAAACTCGTACGCCCTTCCATCATGGTATCAAAGGCTTTTTGAATTTTGATTTCCGTACGCGTATCGATGGAAGAAGTCGCCTCGTCTAAAATGAGCATGTTCGGCAGATCGAGCATGATGCGCGCAATGCACAAAAGTTGTTTCTGCCCTTCGGAAATCCCGCCGGAGTCCTCTCCGATCACGGTGTCGTACCCGTTCGGCAAACGGCGGATAAAGCTGTCGGCATGGGCGTTCTTCGCCGCGGCAACAACGCTTTCCGCATCGGCATCCGGCCGTCCGTAAGCGATGTTTTCCCGCACCGTTCCCTTTTTAATCCACGTTTCCTGCAAAACCATTCCGTAGGAAGAATGCAAAGAATCGCGCGTGACGGTGCGGATATCGTGCCCGTCGACGGAAATGCTGCCCTCGTCCACGTCGTAAAAGCGCATGAGCAAGTTGATGATGGTGGTTTTACCGCACCCCGTGGGGCCCACAATGGCAATACGCTGCCCCTTTTTCACCGCAAGATTCAAATCCTTTATAAGCGCTATCTCTTTATTATACGAAAACGCAACGTCTTTTATATCCACGTCGCCCTTGGCTTCTAATTCGACCGCATCGGGCGCATCGGGCGTTTCGTGTTCGGCATCCAGCACTTCGAACACGCGTTTCGCCGAGGTGAACGCGCTTTGCAATTCTGTTACGACGCCGGAAATTTCGTTGAACGGCTTGGCGTAACGCGTGGCATACATTAAAAATGCCGTGAGCGTGCCGACGGTAAAGGAAACGGGATCGTGCATGACCATGATCGCGCCGATAATGCCGACGGCAACATATATGATGTTGTTGACAAAACGCGTGGCGGGGTTGGTGATGGAAGAATAAAACGTCGCGCGCGTGCCGCTTTCCTTCAGCTGCGCGTTGATTTCCGCAAAGCGGTTTTCGTTGTTTTCTTCCTGTAAAAAGGCTTTGACGACTTTCTGATTGCCCACCATTTCGTCAACAAGAGCGGTCAGCTCGCCGCGCTTTACCGCCTGTTTGCGGAACTCTTCCGCGGTATTTTTAGCGATATAGTTGGCGATAAAAAGGGAAAGCGGCGTGATGAGACCGACGACCAGCCCGATTTCCCAGCGGAGCACCAGCATGATGACGAGCGTGCTCACGATGGTGACCACGCCGTTGAAAAGCTGCGTGAACCCGAGGAGCAAACCGTCGGAAATTTCGGTAACGTCGGTGATGACGCGGCTTAAAATGTCTCCCTTATCCTTGGAATCGAGGAAGGAAAGCGGCACTTTTTCCAGACTTTCTATCGACAGATTCCTGATGTCCCGCACCGTGCGGTACGTGAGCTTTTGCGTGAAGATATTCGCCAGCCATTCGCTTACGAAAATCACGGCGACGACGACGGCGATCGCAACGACGATCCATAAAAGGCGCCTGAAATCCACGTCGCCTTTGCCGACGATACAATCCACCCCCTTCCCCGCAAGAACGGTGGAAAAGAGCGCCGCAAGCACGCTGATCGCCGAGAAAAACAAGCTGAGCACCAGGTATTTGCGGTTGGGCTTGATGAACGCGTACAGCCGCCTGAGCATTTTCAGATCGAGCTTCTTTTTCATTTCGCCCCTCCTTTCGCCGCAAGTTGCGAAGCGCAGATCTCTTTATAAACTTCGCATTTTTTCAAAAGTTCTTCGTGCGTGCCCGTGCCGACGATCTTTCCGTCGTCCATCACGAGGATTTTATCGGCGTTCATGATGGCGCTGGCGCGCTGCGAAACGATGATGACGGTAGACTTGCAGTTTTCCGTAATCGCCTTGCGAAGGCGGTAATCGGTGGCGTAATCGAGCGCGGACGCGCTGTCGTCGAGCACCAGGATTTCGGGATTGCCCACGATGGCGCGGGCGATGGTCATGCGCTGGCGCTGTCCGCCCGAAAGGTTGCGCCCGCCCTGTTCGATCATTTTGTCGAGCCCGACGTTCCACGAATCGAGCACATCTTTCATCTGCGCGATTTCCAGCGCGCGGACGATCTCTTCGTCGGTGGCATCCGCCTTGCCCCACTTTATATTGCCGCGCACGGTGTTCTTAAAGAGCACCGCCTTTTGCGGCACAAGCCCGAATTTGCTTCTGAGCGCCTTGAATTTATATTCTTTGACGGGCATTCCGTCTACCAAAATTTCGCCCGAATCGACGTCGTAAAAGCGTTCCGCAAGGTTGATGACGGTGGACTTACCGCTGCCCGTTCCGCCGATGATCCCCAGCGTTTCGCCGCGTTTCAGGGTGAAATTGATGTCGGTAAGCACGTTATCCCCGCCCGCGTTATATTTAAAACACACGCTTTTGAATTCCAGCACCGTATCGGGATATTCCGCATTTTCCTTCGTTCCTTCGACGAGGGAAGAATGCATGTCGAGCACTTCCTTGACGCGCGCGGAGGACGCGCTTCCGCTCGCCACCACGACGACGAGGTTTGCAAACACCACCAGCGCGAGCAGGATCTGCGACATATAGTTGATGAGCGCGCTGATCTCGCCCTGCGTGAGCGTGCCGTTATAGACGAAGTTGCCGCCCAGATACAGAACGAGCACCACGCCCAGATTGACAAATACATATGTGACGGGGTTCAAAAGCGAGGAAACGACGCCCAGAACCGTTTGCATTTTCATGAGCCGCGCGTTTTTCTTTTTGAAATTCGCGATCTCCTCGTCCTGCATGGAAAACGCGCGGACGACGCGCGCGCCCGCAAGGTTTTCGCGCGTGATGCCGTTGATTTCGTCGAGGGCGCGCTGCACTTTGCCGTTTTTGGGAATCGTGATCGCCATAATCAGCCAGATAAACAGCCCCATCGCCACGGTTACGCCCAAAAAGATCAATCCCATCGTCCAATCGATGATAAGGGACGCGATGAGCGCGCCGAGCACGATGAACGGCGAGCGCAAAAAGAGCCGCAAAAAGCGGTTTACGCCCTTTTCCGACTGGTTGATATCCGCCGTGATGCGGGTAATGAGGGTGGGCATGCCGAGCGAATCGAGTTCCGCGTGCGAAAAAGAATTGATCTTTTTATATACCGCCGTACGCAGTTCCGTGCCGTAGCCGTGCGCCGCCTTAGCCGCATAATATTGCGCGATAAGCGAACAGCCCAGCCCCATCGCCGCAAAACAGCAAAGCATGAACGCCATAAAATAGCAATACATTTCGTTGCCGTTCTTTATGCCGACGTCGATGATCTCCGCCATCACGATGGGAACGACCAGTTCCAGCGCCGCTTCGAAAAACTTGAAGAGCGGGGCGATAATCGCTTCCTTTTTATAATTTTTTAAAAATCTTCTTAATTTCCACATTGTCCTATACTTAAAGCGCTTTTCTGCACAAATTCGCCTTTATGATTGCGCCTGCCGCGGCAGAAACTTTATTGTTATTATATCACAAAATTCCCTTTCATATTAACCGTATGACGCGTTTTTTTGCCGCAAATTCATGCAAAATTCTTACCAATCGTCTTTCGGCGTGCGCTTGATGTCGTGGTAAAATTCGAAATATTTATCTTCGTCGGACTTCTGCGTATCGGAAAGTTCTTCCTCGTCAACGCCGTCGTCGTCCAGCTCTTCGCTCTTTCTCATTTTATCGTATTCGCTCATAATCAACTACCGTAAATTAAAATACAGGTATAAATTAAACAACGCAATTAGAAAGTTTGTTTAATATATAACAAAAAAAGGCGTTTTCAAACGCCTTTTTTGAATCAGTCTACCAATTCGACGACCGCCATCGGAGCAGCGTCGCCTTTTCTGTCGCCGAGCTTATAGATTCTGGTATATCCGCCGCCCTGACCTTTTTCTTCCTTTCTTGCAGCATACTTAGGCGCGAGTTCGTTGAAAATCTTTTCCACAAGCGGATGATTCACGTCCTTGGTTCTCTTTTTATATTCCGCTTTGCTTTCCTTGCTGCCTTTGATTTCCTGCAGATCGTTGATCTTCGCCATGATCTTTCTTCTTGCGGCAAGCTTTTTGGATCCGTCTTTCACAACGGTCTTCACGCTTACCTTGCCCTTTGCGTCGGTCACTTCCACCTTTTCTTCGATGGTGTTTTCATAATTGTTGACCGCAAGGGTGATTATCTTTTCGGCGTAGCTTCTCACTTCTTTCGCTCTCGCTTCGGTGGTTTCGATCTTTCCGTACCACAGAAGGTAAGACGCCTGATTTTTGATTAACGCTAATCTTTGGGTGGAATTCAATCCTAATTTCCTTGGCACTTTTTTAGTCCTCCTTGTCCTTGAGCTTTAACCCCAAGCTCTCTAATTTGTAAATGACTTCGTCTAACGATTTCTTACCCAGGTTACGGACTTT
>CALVXL010000014.1 GCA_944369635.1 uncultured Clostridia bacterium | reverse complement strand
CAATATCGATGAGCTCGTCGCTCTGAGCGACGGGTACAGCGGCGCGGATATCGACGAAGTGTGCGATCGGGCGAAAGAAGATCCCGTGCTTCGCGCCATAAAAGGCGGCACCATCGTTCCCGTGGAGTGCGCGGACTTCATCAAGGCGCTCCGCTCGGTGCGCCCGTCGGTCAACGCCGCCGAGATCAGGGCATTCGAAAAATATGCCGGAATTTCTTCTTCGGACAAGGTCGTGTCCGGCGCGGAAAACAAAATTCCGCAAAAACCGTTTGAAAAAAACGTTCCGCCCGAGAAAGCGGAAACAGACAAAAAACCCGATCTTTCCGAAAATCGCGGCGTTTCTGTCGGACAAAACGAAAGCGGAGCGGCTGAAAAAGCGGAAGTAGAGCTTGCTGCGGATAAAATCAATCTGCTGCCGGGCGAAAAGCCCCGCATCGAATTCTTTGTGGATAAAAAATGCGACGCGGCATCGGTGAAAATAGCTGGGGCGTACTACGCTTGCGAGAAGCATATTCATAATTTCCTCACGCAGCCGCTCGACGTGGACGCGGGAATGTACGACGCCGAAATATTCGCGGACGGAAAGAAGATTGCGGATAAAAAGGTGGAGTTTGTGAAGGGGATTGAAGAAAACGATTTCGACGTGTGATCCGTAAACGGATTAATATAAAGCAATATGGGAGAGTGAGATATGTACGATAAGATTTGCAAGACCTGCGGGGGTGAATGCGTGCTTGTGAAGGAGGACGCAACTTCCTGTACCGTGCGCTGCACGTGCTGTGAAAACGAGTATACATACCCAAAACAGCCCGCGCCGCAAGCGGCGGTATCGCCCGTTTCGCAGAAGAAGGAGGGCGGCGAAGCGGTGTTTGACGAATGTATCGATTCCGTTATGGCGCTGACCTGCCGCGCGGGGAACAATTATTACGCGGGGTCGGGATTTGCCGTCGGAAAGAACGGGTATGCCATTACAAACACGCACGTGGTTACGGAAAACGGCAAGCCGGTAGACCAGATCCAGGCATACGTATGCGGGCAAACCGTTCCTGCGCGCATCGTCGTTTTGGGGGACGATCGGGGCGGCAGAGGAACGGGAGAAGATCTCGCGCTCATCAAGCTTTCGGGCGCGCCCGCAAGAATGCGCGGCGTAAAGTTTTCCGAAAGGGCGGTGCGCAACGGCCAGAAATTGTTCGTCATCGGCAATGCGCTCGGCATGGGCACATGCATTACGAGCGGCATTATAAGCGACAAGCGCAGGATCGTGGAGGGAAAACCCCGGCTCATGACCGACTGCGCGGTCAACCACGGCAATTCAGGCGGGCCTGTGTTTGACGAAAGCGGCGAGGTCATCGGCGCAATCGTCGCGGGCATTGACAGCGCGGAGGGGATGAATTTTGCGATCCCCGCGGACGTGGTGCTTGCATTTTTAGAGGGCTGCAAGCGTTTTGCCCCCGATCTGAAGGTGTAAAATGGCGGAGCGTGAAGATTTTTTGACGACGGAAGAAAAGCTGAGAAAATACTTTGACGGTATGTGCGTAAAGAAAGATTCTTCGCTTGAACAGTTTTCCGCGCTGAGTATACCGTCTTTTATACGCGATTGGTTTATCCGCAAATATTCCGATAAGGAGGGGCGGCTGAACGTTGCGTTTGTTTCGCAGGAAATCCGCCGCGTCGTGCCTCGCAGAAACGAGTGGACGGCGATTCTCGACAAGATGGTTTCCGACGGGCAGACGGTTAAATTTATCGGGAAGATCGAAGTCCGCAGGGATATTCGGACGGGTTCGATCAGTTTCGAACTGCCCGATTTCGGCGTAGGGTACAATCAGACGCGCGTTCCCGTAGCGGTCTGGGAAAGATGTAAGGGGCCGTTCCTTTCGTCCAACGGCGCGATATGGGGCTTGTTGTCCCTTGCGTACCGCGTCTGCACGGAAAAAAACAAAAGCGTGGGCGTGATCGAGCTGGAAGATTTCAAATCCTTTAAGCCTTACAACACCGATCTTACGTACTATAAAAAAGCGCGCCGCTTCTTCGACACGGAAGAATGGCTGAACGTGTTGCTCGGCGCAATCGATTACAGTGCCGCGGGGTTCAAAGACGAAGAAGAAAAACTGTATATGCTGACCAGGCTTCTGCCCTTTTGTGAAAAACGGCTCAACCTTATCGAGCTTGCGCCGAAGGGGACGGGCAAGTCCTATGTTTATTCCAAAATCAGCAAGCGCGGCTGGCTGGCATCCGGCGGCGTGATGACGCGCGCAAAGATGTTTTACGACATGAACCTGAAGCAGGAGGGGTTAGTCAGCAATTACGATTACGTCGCGCTCGACGAGATCTCCACCATACGTTTCGGCGACGTCAGCGAAATGCAGGGCGCATTGAAGGGGTATCTCGAAAGCGGCGTTTATACCGTAGGCGTCAAGGAGGGCAAGGGCGACGCGGGCGTAGTGCTTTTGGGCAACATCGATAAAGAAGTGATGGACACGAATAAAAACATGTTCGCGTCGCTTCCGGAAGTGTTTCGCGATTCCGCGCTTCTCGACCGCTTTCACGGTTTTGTGGAGGGGTGGAAGATCCCCCGCATGAGCGAGGACAAAAAGATTTCCGCGTGGGCGCTCAACACCGAGTATTTTGCGGAGATCATGCACGATTTAAGGGACGATCCGTCGGCGCGCGCCATCGTGGATAAATTGCTTAAGGTGGAAAACGGCGCGGATACGCGCGACGTAACGGCGGTCAAGCGCATCGCTTCGGCTTACGTGAAACTGCTTTTCCCGCATTGGGAGAGCGCGGAGGACGCCGACGTGCAGGCGTTTGAAAAATATTGTCTTTTGCCCGCGGTGCGCATGCGCGGGATCATAAAGAAACAGCTCGGACTTGCCGACAGCGAATTTGCAGGCAAAACAATGCCGCAATTTGCCGTGGAAATATAATGAACGGAGATAAAAATGGGGACGAACAACAATCACCTGTGTCATCTTTGCAACGGCGAACTGATTCCTTACGGGATAGGCAAGCTTAAATGTAAATTTTGTGACACGATTTACGAAGAAGAAGTTATCAACGGCGAGGAAGGAATTCTCCTCGTGGACGCCTATAAACAGCTTCGCGACGGGGAAACGGATGAAGCATATAAGTCGTTTATCGATATTATCGACCGTTCGCCGAAGTGTTACGAAGCGTTTTTCGGCGTGGCGCTTGCAAACCACGGCATCGTCTACGTGGACGACAGCCGCGGCGATAACAGAAAGCGCGTGCCGACCTGTTACAATACCACGCTCACCCCTTTCAGAGAGGATTCTTATTACCAGAAAGCGATAGAAACCGCGCCCCCGGAGATCAGGGAAAAATACGAAAAGGACGCGGCGGAGATCGATCGGATCCGCGAACACTGGGTGCAGATGGCGGCGAAGGAAAAGCCGTACGATATCTTCATCAGTTTTAAAGATACCGACGACGTAACCAAAAAGCGTACCGAAGACAGCGTGCAGGCGCAGGAGATCTACACATGGCTGACCGATCAGGGGTACCGTGTGTTTTACAGCCGCACCAGCCTTGCGGATAAAATTTCCGAAAACTACGAACCGTATATCTATAACGCCTTGCAGACCGCTAAGGTGATGATCGTATACGGGCAGAAAGCGGAATATTTCAACGCGTACTGGGTCAGGAACGAATGGAGAAGGTGGTGGAAACGAATCGACGGCGGCGATAAACATCCGCAATCTTTGGTGGTGGCATATGAAAATATGAACGCCTACGACATACCTAAAACATTGCTTCGCGGAGGCATGATGGCGCTGGATGCGTCCAAAAAGGACTTTTTCCCGCTGCTGCTATCGCATATCAAAAAGATTTTCGCGTCGCTCGAGGCGAAGAGCGGCAACGTCCGCGTGGAGCTTGCTGGTTTCAACGGAAAGAGGGCGACGAAGATCGAGGGCGAAAAGATCGCCAAAAAGCAGCTCGGCTCCGGCGTGAAAAAGGCGAACAAAGCGGTTGCGGCGGGCGCCGTTACCGTACGGGAAATCGGCGTCGTCAGCGAGGAAAAGGAACTTGCCATAGAAGATTCCAAGGCGCTCAGCCTCGGCAATGCCGCGCTTTCCAACAAGCGGTATAAAAAGGCGTTGGAATACTATGCGCAGGTGTTGCAGAGCGGCGACAATGCGGAAGCGCATATCGGCACGATGTTCGCTTCGCTCAACGTAAACACCGATAAGGACTTTGTTCTCCGTTCTTCCAAATTTGAAGGTTTTTCGCATTTTGACGGCGTTATGGCAAGCTGTACGCAGGCGCAGCTCGACCGCGTTGCGAATTTTTTCTGCGAATCGGAAGAGGAGTGCTTCAAGAACAACAATATCGAAAAAGGCATAGGTTTTTTCGAAAAACTGGTCGCTTACAACATTCCGCAGCGCGATAAGGCGCTTAAAATCATCGTAGATAAACTCAACGACACGATCGGACAATCGGTAAGCGTTGCCGCCCGTCTCAGCGACGTTTATTTCGAAGCGATCGCTTCGGAGGACGCCGACAAATATATCCGCCATTGTTCCGAAGTGGTGGACAAGGCGATCGAATGTAAAAATTATACGCTCGCCGAATCCGTAAACGGCAGGATCGGTAAGGTGGACGAAAATGCGGACATCTTCATTTTCAATAAGATCCGCCTGGAAGTCAAATCCACGCTGAAAGGCAAATCGGTGCTCGATATTTATAAGCTCGCCGGTTTTTCCGAAATCGACAATCTGTTGTCCAACGTGACAAAACAGAGCGCGAATACATATAGTCGCCTGCTGGTCAATGCGGTGTTTATGGGGTTGAGCAGCGTTTATACGGGGAAAAACGCGGCGATAAAGAACAAGGTTGTCGAACTCTTCAAAATCATTATTTCCTATACGTACGAAGTATATTATCTATACGAAAAAACCACCGACGAAGCGGGGGTCAAATTCGCGTTCTTTACGGAGCTTCTGTTGCAGAACGCTTTGCGGCAGATTTATACCGAACAGGAAATCGGCGCGTTGAAAGAACACATCTTAAAAACGCTGGATGAAAACGCCGTCGACGAATATGCGGCTTACGAGCTGGCGCAGGCAGTATATTTTATGCGCATTTCCGCATTTTCCTCTGCGAAGAAAGTGCTTGCCCGTTCGCTCGAACTCATTCCCAACGATTCCAACGCGCGGATTCTGGATATGTGCTGTACGTACGAAATCACTTTGAAAGATATCAAACGGGCGAGGGGCGAGTTAAACGAAAAACTGCAGCTCAGCGCGTCAAACGCCCTTTTGTATGCGTTGATCGAAAAAGCATATGCTTCCGCAACGGAAGATCTGACGAAGCATTTCGAAAACCTTCTGAAATACTGCAAGAAAGAAGACGACTGGCGCAAAGACTCGCAAAGCGAATTTTATGTGTCGCATATGCAAGGCGACATCTATTCCGGATATCTTGCGTCATTCAAGCCTGCGGAAAGGACGTCGGCGGTATTCGCCACCATCGCGCGTGAAAATCTCGACTATAAGTACGAACCGAGAACGCAATACGACTACGTCATCAAGATCTTTACCGACGAAATCGTGAACTTCATTACCGATACGGGCGCGAAAAAAGAAGTCATAAAACTGACGGACCTTTACTATAAACTTCTGAAGTATATCGACGCGGGCAATAAAACTTTCATGTGCGAACGCCTTAAATTCATGGGCGATTTCCTGTTGGCGGAACGGTATTTCGACCTTGCGGAAAAGTTCTATACATATGCCATCAGCGAAAACCAGCTGGACGGAGAACTTTATTGGAAGCGGTTGCACGCAAAATTCGGCGCGGTCAACACGATCGATCTGATTTTAAGCAAAAAGAGGGTGGAGCCCGACGAGGATTTCAATTCCGTTCTCAAACTGGTGGACGAATCGGAGGTGGAAAAGTATCTGCAGGTCCCCAATAAGCAGGAATATCTTCTCAGCCATCGGTCTTTCAAATCGTTGCTCAATAAAAAGAAAAATTTCATTCCCGCGAGCGACGTCAACAGGCTGTTCGTCTGCGGGGACGACGAATTTAAAAAATATTTGAAGGAGCTCGACGAAACGGAGCAGCAGGCGCAGGAAAAACGCAAAAAAGAACGCGCGCATGCCGTGGCAAAATCGGGCATTGCGGGCGTTGCCATCCTTATCTTTTTGATTTCGCTCGTCTTCGTGGCGGCGGAAGTGCTGGCGGCGGTCAAATTCGAAGTCATCTATAATATCGTAAAACTCGGCGATTCGGCGGATCGGCAGATGCACCTTGCCAACAAGGCCGCGCTCATCGTTACGGCGGCGATCGCCTTCGTCCTGCAGATCGTGCACGTGGCAAAACTGCAGAAAACCAAACTCGGCGTAACCATCATCGCGCAGATCGCGGTCATGGGGCTCATCGTTCTTTCGGACTTTGTCCTTGTGCAGACTTTCGAGTTTTCCAATCTCATCGCGTGGAGCGCGGCGGTCGGAATGGTCGGCTTCATGATCAATTATACGATCTGGCAGGCGACTGCCGATATGGATTTCCCCGAAGACGCCTGGCTCGCTTTGGGAAAATCGCTGTCCACTTATGTGATCGCTGCTGCATTTATGGTTTTGCCGATGATCTTCAAAGATAAGCTCACCGTAGCCGTACAGATTCTCCTTGCGGTCTTGATGGTGGCCGGCGTTATCGCGGGAATTGCCTGGGATCTTATCGACGATATGTCTGCGCGCGCGTGGATCACTGCGAGTATATACGTCGCTTCGCAGATCGTCCTTTCCATCGTGTTCGCCATCGTCGGCGCGATTTTCCAGACGATCAGCATCGGAGGCATCGTGGTCGGCGTCATCGTCATCGTGATCGGAATCTTTATCATTGTGGGAATGTTCGCAAATTAAAAAAAGGTTATTTTGGAATTTCCGCCGCTTTCTTTACGGAAAGCGGCGGAAGCTTTTTTTGTAAAATTCACTTTGCACTCTGCTTGCGTGCGAAAATTTCAGGGGATTTAAAACTGTCTTAACGAAAAAACAGGTGCCAAAAGACTTTATAAAACGCCCCGCCCCGAATAATTCGGGGCGGGGCAGGGATGCGGAGCTTGTCCGACTTGCCGTTTACGGCAAGCTGGAAACAGTTTTCGGTTTATGTCGAATTTTTCAGTCGTCGCGCTCCAGCAGGGGTAAATATTCCTGCCAGCGGTTTTCGCGGATCGGCATCGGCTTCGCGTTATCGAAATACAAAACCAGCGCGGGGCGGATTGCGCCCCAGTTTTCCGCAAATTCGTAACGGATCAGATGTCCTTCGGCAATCAGTTTTTTGGCTTTTGCGTGGTAATTGAAGTACATGCGTTCAGTATCCGCAGTATTTTGCTTTTTATGTCCGTCAGATGTCGGTCAGTCAAAGGGGATTTTGCCCGTTGCGCGGTGCAGCTCGTCGATCTCTTGTTTTATGTGCTTCTGATCTTTTTCGGGCAGTTCGTCGTATTTGGATAAAATATCCAGATAATCTTCGCATATATCGAGGTTGTAGCTTTCTCTTTTACAGCAATTCGCGGTTTGCTCTCCTGCGTTTCCGCGTTTTTTCATAAAAAAACACCTCCTGATACTGATTATATTTATTATAATATATTTTTGAACAATAATCAAGTATAATTTTTACAAAATTGTAAAAAATCGGAAAATTCCCTATAGATTTACGTTCGGAAAAGCTCAAAAAAATTTTTCGTCGATAACGATTGCAAAATCGGCGTAAAAATATTATGATATATATACTGTGAAGAAAGTATTTATTGCGGGCGGCACCGGTTTTTTGGGGCGCGCCGCGTTGGAAAAATTTGCAAACGGCGGCGTTGCCGTTGCGGCGGCTTCGCGCTCGGGCGGAAAAGCGTGCGGCGTGGAGATCGACCGTATAGACTTTTTTGCCGAAAACCCTGACGTTTTAGCCGACTATTTCGAGAAAAAAGATTTCGATGTTTTCGTGTATGCGCTCGGTCCTGACGATCGGGTGATGCCGCCTGCGTCGGCGTACGGATATTTCCGTGAAAAACTGGTGGTGCGCTGTCGGGATATCTTGAACGCGGCGGTGCGCGCGGGGGCAAAACGGCTGGTGGTGCTGGGTTCTTATTTCGCGTATTTCGATAAACTATACGGCGGCGCGCTTTCTTTAAAACACCCGTATATCCGCGCGAGAAGGGAACAGGAAGAAGCCGCTTTGTCCTTGCCGGCGGAAACTGTCGTTTTGGAACTTCCGTATATTTTCGGCGTTCCCGAAAACGGCAAACCGCTCTGGCGGGACAGTTTTTTGGCGCATTATGATAAATATCCCGCAGTTTTCATGACGGGCGGGGGAACGGCTGCCACCGACGTGCACGGCATTGCCGACGCCGTATATGCGGCGGCGCATTGCGGAAGCGGTTGCGTGCCCGTGGGCGGCGTAAATATTTCTTATATCGATTTGCTTAAAAAAATGCTTTTTTATGCGAAAGATTCGCGTAAAGTATATAAAATACCTGCGTTTATCGGTGCGTTGGGCGCGCGTTCGGTTTTAAAAGAATACCGTAAAAGCGGCCGTGAACCGGGATTAAATCCCGTAAAATTGATGACGCAGATACAAAATAAAAAATTTTATATCGATCCCGAAGAAACGGAGCGCGCGCTCTGCTACGATAAATTCAATTTTAAGGCGGTGCGCGATATCGACGGGGAGCTGAAAAAGACCATGCAAGCCTGTTATGCGGAGCGGTTTGAAAAAGGTAAATGACAATGAATCGTCGAATAAGGTTTAACATTTAAAGGTCTGATTCGCCATGATATTGTCGAGCCGTGTTTTTTCGGTGCGTCGGAAAACAGCATAAAAAGAAAAAGGAGGAAATATGTTTCGTTTTTACCATTACAACATCAATGTTTCCGATCTTCAAAAGAGCCTTGCGTTTTACGGCGAGGCGCTCGGATTGAAACCCGTGCGGACGTTGGAAAAGGAAAAGTTTACCATCGTGTTTTTAGGCGACGGGCAAAGCGATTTTCTGCTGGAAGTGACGGTATTAAAAGACCATCCGCAGAAATACGATCTGGGGGAAGGGGAGTTTCACCTCGCCGTGACGGCGGACGATATGGCCGTAGCGAGAAAGAAGCATGAAGAAATGGGGTGTATCTGCTTCGATAACCCCGAAATGGGCATTTATTTCATCGAAGATCCCGACGGATATTGGATAGAAATTTGTAACAGCAATAAATAAAGAGGGAGTTTTATGGAATTCAATTTACACAAAAGTCTGACGGTTTCCGTCAATAGCGAGCCTGCACACGCTTATTACGAGGTGGAAAACGGCGAAAAAACTTACCTGAAAAAGTGGAAGTTCGCTTATTTCGAAAGCCTGGAAAAGAGCGATTTCGAAACGGAACCGCAAAGAGAGATCGATGTTCCGTCCTGCTGGCAACTGCTCGGTTTCGATCAGAACCACTATACGAATACGCGTTATCCGTTCCCGTACTGTCCGCCGCAGATTCTGAAAGACAGTCCCTGCGGGCTGTATGTCTGCCGTTATAAGAGAAATTCCGATTCGGGCAGATATTATATCACGCTGGAAGGGGTGGACTGCTGCTATTATCTGTTTGTCAACAAAAAATTTGTGGGATACAGCACCATCAGCCATCTGCCGTCGGAATTCGATATTACGAAATTTCTCGAAGACGATAACGAAATAAAAGTCATCGTTTTCAAATGGGGGCAGGCAAGCTATCTCGAAGATCAGGACAAAATGCGCTTTTCGGGAATTTTCCGCGACGTTTACATCACCAACCGTCCCGAAGGGCACGTGAAGGACTTCAAGATCACCACCGATTACAAAAAGGACACGGGCTACGTACGCGTTGCGGCAGACAAAAGCTGCGCGTTTGAGCTTTCTTTCGGCGGAAAAGTGCTCGCCCGCGCCGAGGGGAAAAGCGTTACGATGAAAATCGAAAACGTTCGGCTTTGGAATGCGGAAAATCCCGTGCTTTACGATCTTGCCATTTCCTGCGCGGGGGAGATCATCAAAGAAAAGGTCGGCGTCAGAAAGATCGAAATCAAAAACGGCGTGATCCTGCTCAACGGAAAACCCTTCAAGTTTAAGGGCGTGAACCGCCATTCTTTCACCGTCAACGGGTATGTGGAAACGAAAGAAGATCTTAAAAAAGACATCCGGCTTTTAAAGGAAATGAACGGCAATGCCGTGCGCACCAGCCATTATCCCGCCGCTTCTGAATTTGCGAGAATATGCGACGAAGAGGGCGTTTATATCATGATGGAAGCGGACGTGGAAACGCATGGCGCGTGCAATCAGCAAGGCGGATACGACGGGTATCTTTTCGGCGAACTCGCAAGGGATTCGCGTTTTGAAGAACAGATCCTCGAACGCAACCGCCGCATGTACGAGCGGGATAAGAACCGTCCCAGCGTGCTGATCTGGTCGCTCGGCAACGAATCGGGTTGGGGCGAAAACTTCATCAAGGCAAACGCCATGCTCAAAAAGCTGGACAGCCGTCCCGTGCATTACGAAAACTTCTGGGATTGGAGCCGCGACGAATATCTCGATAACGGGCTTATGGATATGTGCAGCAGGATGTATCCTAACGTAGATTATCTTGAAAAGTATCTCGATCTGGATACGCGTCCGCTGGTGCTTTGCGAATATACGCACGCCATGGGCAATTCCTGCGGCGACGTGAGCGAATATTGGAAACGCATTTATAAGCACGACAGGCTTGCCGGTGCGTTCGTCTGGGAATGGTGTTCGCACAGCGTCATTCGGGACGGAAAAGTGCTTTACGGGGGAGATTTCGGCGAAAAAATGCACGACGGTAACTTCTGCATGGACGGACTCGTTACCACCGACAGGACGCCCAACCCGTCGTATTACGAAGTGAAAGAGGTTTATGCCCCTGTGGACGTTACGTGGAAAAACGGCAGGGCGTATATCGAAAACAGGCGCAATTTTGAATCGATCGACGATATAACCTGTACGTATGCCGTAAAATGCAACGAAAAGACAATCCTTTCGGGCGAATTGCCGCTTAAAGGTATTGCCGCGCATAAAACAAAGTCCTTCGCGATCAAAATTCCCAAGTGTGAAGGGTATAAATTTATCGAATTTACATTTGTAAAAGACAATAAGGTCATCGCCGTGCGGCAGGCCGAGCTCGATTATGCTTTCCGCGCAAAGGCTCGCGCGAAAGAGAAAAACGTATCCTTTGCCGTCGGGGAAGACGGAATGCTTTCTTCGTTTTCCGTGGACGGCAGAGAGTATCTTGCGCATAAGGCGTCCCTGCAGATTTTGCGCGCATATCTCGATAACGACATGAATGTCAAAAACGAGTGGGAACGCGCGCGCTATCCGTACGCCGAATTTTATGCCGAAAAGATCGAAAGAAAAGACGGCAGAACGAGCGTTTCCGGGTATGTCGTCGCCGACGCCGTTCGTCCGCTTGCGGAAATAAAAATCGACTATATTCCCGTTGCGGACGGCGTTCATATCGACGTAAAAGCCGTTTGCAATAAAATTTTCCCCAAATTTCCGCGTTTCGGGTTTTCTTTCCCCGTCGATCCCGCGCTGAAACACGTGCAATATTTCGGCAGGGGAAAAAACGAAGCGTATGCGGACAGAAAGCTGAGCGCGCCCGTCGGGTTTTACGAAGATGACGCGAGAACCATGAATTATATGTATCCGAAACCGCAGGAAAGCGGCAGCCATTGCGGCAGCCGTTTCGTGCAGGTCTTTGACGAAAACGGCGGCATTGCGGCGAGCAGCGAAAAAGACTTTTCTTTCCAGGTTACAAAGTACGCGCTTTCCGATTATAAAAATCACGCTTACGAAATGGGCGAAACGGGCAAGCTTTATCTCAACGTCGATTACAAAATGGGGGGCGTGGGCAGCAATTCCTGCGGTCCCGTGCTCGACGATAATTTATGGGTGGACCGCATTTTCGAATTCGGTTTCGATCTGGTTGCGGCGGATAAAAACAATCCGTTCGGCATGCACTTTGCGGCGCGGGAAAGAAAATAATGACGGAAGTTGTTGTGGCGATCATTGTTAAAGACGGCAAAATACTCGCCTGCCGCCGCCCTCCGCATAAAAAGAGAGGGCTTTTGTGGGAATTTCCCGGCGGCAAACGGGAAAAGGGCGAAGATCTTGTCGGCGCGCTGAAACGGGAATGTATGGAAGAGCTGGGCGTGGAAATCGCGGTGGGCGGACTGTTTGCCGAAACAAAATACGTCTACGAAGATTTAAGCGTTCATCTGTATTTTTTCAAAGCGGAAATTATGCGCGGCGAAATAAAAATGCTGGAACATTGCGAAATGCGTTTTGTGCAGGCGGAAGATCTGAAAAAATTCGATTTTTGTCCCGCCGACGCGGAAGTCGTAAAACTTCTATCTTGCGGGAAATAAAAATATTGCGTTGCGCGGTGAAATTTTTCGCCGCGCAAGTTTTATTCGGGGAACCTTTGCCGAAAAATGCAGCCAAAATGATCGTTTGTTGCGCGTTGCGGGCGGAATATACCGTTGCGGCTTGCAAATTATGATCTGTTTAATCAATCTGTACGGCGGATATTGACGAAAACGCGCAGAAGATTTATAATGATTACGCAATCGATAAGGGATGTGAAGGAAGATGCGGGAATTTGAATTTTCTTCCGCCCTGCCCGTTTGGACGAGCGGATGTGAAAACAAGATGAATGAAACGTTGTGTTTTACGGAAAAATTCTCTTATTGTAAAGACGCGGTTTTTAAAATTACCGCCTGTAATTTTTACAGGGTGTTTCTGAACGGTGAATTTCTGGGTTTCGGCCCGGCGCGTGCGGCGGAAGGCTACCGCCGTACCGACGTCTACCGAATTTCCGGGACGGAAGAGAGCAACACGCTCTTCATAGAAGTGAACGCATACAGGTGCAACACGCTTTACGACGTCAATACGCAAGGGCTTGTGCAATACGAGCTGATAGCGGACGGCGAAACGTTGTTTGCCACAGGGAAAAATACCCGTTGTGCGGAATTTACGCCGCGAAACCGTGCGGTCATGCGGTTCAGTTATCAGCGCGCGTTTGTGGAAGATTACGATTACCCCGTGCCGATCGGCGATATATATGCGGGAAAAAGCGGAATTTTTAAAAGTTTGCCGTGTGAGATCGTGCCGCAGGCAAAATATCTGCCGCGCGGCGTAAACTATCCGGAATATCGGCCCGTAACAATGCGATTGATCGAAGGCGGAACGTTTTCGCAGACGTACGATTATTTTATTTGCCGTACGCGATATATGCTCAACCGCAATATCGGCATATTTCCGCTGGAAGAACAGAAAAAGAATGTGAACGATTATCTTTGTTCCCTCGTGTACGAAAAGCGCGCCCCGTCGGCGCGTATCGCCGCGGGGCAATACGCCCTTTATCGATCGCAAGGATCGAGAACGGGTTTTGTATATCTTTCTTTCACCGCTTTCTGCGACAGCGAGATCATTTTGTTTTTCGACGAAATCGATATGCGCAAAACCGAAAACGAAGGCGCTCCCGCGGAAATCTGTTTTTACCGTAACGGCACGCAGAATTATGTGAGGATGAGCGTAAAAGCGGGCAGACAGAGTTTTTTAAGCTTCGAGCCTTACGCCGCGCAGTACATCAAAATACTTGCGGTTTCGGGTGAAATCGAAATTCACGAAACGGGGATAAAGGAGTATGAGAGCGGCAAAAGCGGCGCGCCCTTTGCAGTGGGGGACGAAAAGCTCGACGCGATCATCTGCGCGGCGTGGGAAACCTTCCGTCAGAACGCGCTCGACCTTTTGACCGATTGCCCGTCCCGCGAGCGTGCGGGCTGGCTGTGCGACGGATTTTTCAGCGGGCGCGCGGAAACATTTTTCACGCACGAAAACAAGGCGGAACGGAATTTCCTTGAAAATTATGCGCTTGCGCCGCAAAATCCGCTGATTCCGAATAGCATGGTGGATATGTGTTATCCCGCCATGGGCAGCAGAAGTTTTATCGAAAACTGGGCGCTTTTTTACATTCTCGAAACGGAAGATTATTTCCGCAGGACGAACGACGCGCAAACGGTTGCGCTTTCGGAAAACAAAATAAAAGGCCTGCTCGCATATTTTGCGGCAAAGGAAAACGAATATTCTCTTTTGGAAAATTCTTCGGGCTGGGTGTTTGTGGAATGGAGTAAGGCGAACGATCCTTCTTTTACGGCGGGGGTGAACTTTCCTTCGAATATGCTTTATGCGGCCGCTCTCGAAAGCGCGGGCAGGCTGTACGGCGGTGAGTGGTCGGAAAAAGCAAAGCGTGTGCGTGAAAGCGTGCGGAAATTTTCCTTTAACGGAGAATTTTTCGAAGATAACTGCGTGCGCGAAAACGGAAAACTCGTGCGCAAAGGACATACAAGCGAAACCTGTCAGTATTACGCGTTTTATTTCGGTACAGCGGATAAAACGCGGTATCCCGAACTTTATAAAACGCTTTTCGACGAATTCGGGCCCAACCGCAAGGACGAATGCTATCCTCAGGTTTATAAATCAAATATGTTTATCGGATATTACTTGCGCCTCGACTATCTCAGAAGAGAGAAGCGCTATCAACAGGTACTCAGAGAGTGCGTGGATTATTTTTATAATATGGCGAAAACCACGGGTACGCTCTGGGAACACGCTTCGCCTACGGCAAGCCTGTGTCACGGATTTGCTTCGTATATCGGGGAAATTATCTTCGATTGCGTGAAAAACTCGTAACGTTATCGCCGTTTCGGTTACATTACAAAAGCTTTTCGTTCTGTTTTTCTATTACAAAACTTGCCATAAAGCCGAAACGTGCAAAAAATGATCTTGCTTTTCTTGCCGTGATGAGATATAATGAAAATATATTCGGAGGGAGGAGCGGAAAATGGAGAGGAAATCTTTTGAGCGCGGAACGGTTGTCGGGGGAATTGTGCGGATAGCGATTTCCGCGGTGGCGGTCATCGTTGCGGTTATCGTTTTGAAAAACACCGTCGAAACCTGGGACCCCGAAGAGCTCGGCGGAAAAATATTTATGTGCGTCATCGCGGGATTTATGATCATTGCCGCCGTTGCGTTTGTGATAAACGGCGCGAAGATGATCGTCGACGGAAAGAAATCTTTCGAAGTATCCAGGAAAGGGCATTCCGAACGCGGGCGCATCGTCGATCTTGTCATCACGGAAGTTACGGAACACAACAACGGTGCGGTGTCGCGTTATAATGTTTATACTTTGAAATTCGAGTATACCGATGATTCGGGAAATCTTTGTGAAAGCACCGAACAGGTCAGTCCAAAAATATATAATAAATTGCAGGAAATGAAGCTTGTCCCCATATTGGTATGGGGCGAGCGGGCTATTTTTGACAGAAAAAAATTTGAAGCGGAAAACTTCATAAACGACTGGCAAAAAATAAGCTTATCAATCATAAGGAAAAAAAGTTCGTTTGTGTTTGACGAATGTAAGCAGAAAAGAAAAATACTGAAATGATTTGATCGCCGTGCGCCTCCCTTGCAAATAACAAGGGCGGCGCACGGCGATTTCTTAAAATTTTTCATTTATACGGTTTTTTGTTTTCCGCAATTATTATTTCACGGTTTTGACGATACTTCGTTGTCGTGTTTTTTCGTTACGATGTATTGCGGAAAATAAAAAGGCAGCATTTCCGATATGAAAAATATCGGAAATGCTGTCCGGAAATTGGTGCACCCGGCGGGGATCGAACCCACAACCTTCGGCGTCGGAGGCCGACACTCTATCCAATTGCGCTACGGATGCGTATTTTCGGCGGCAGGCGTAAACCTGCCGCCGCGTTTTTATTCTTCTGTTTTTTCGTCGTCGTTTTTAAACAGATGGAGGAGCTTTTTCTCTCCCTTCTTTTCCTGTTCGGTCTTATCTTCGGGATTTTTCGTAACTTTGATTTCCAAAACTTTTTTCACCGTCGATTTGGTAATTTCGATCGTCAGGTGATTGTATTCGAATTTCTTGCCGACGGCGGGAATGCCGCCCAGCTGTTCTATTACCCAGCCGCTTACGGTGCTCGCGTCGTAATTATCGTATTCGTCGGGATCGATTTCGAAATATTCCAGAAAGTCGAGAAGCGAGGCGTTGCCGTCTATCATCGTGGTATTTTCGTCCACGGGGCGGCACCAGGTAACTTCTTCGTCGTGTTCGTCCCATATTTCGCCGACGAGCTCTTCCAATATATCTTCCAGCGTAACGATGCCGCTCGTTCCGCCGTACTCGTCCAGCACGATCGCCATATGCGCTTTCTTTTTCTGCAGCTGTTTCAGAAGGACGGAAATTTTAATGTGTTCCGTCGTATAAACCACGCTTTGCAGATAAGGGGAAATATCCTTTCTGCCTTTCAGATAAGCCTGGAAAAAGTCTTTTTCGTGCAATATGCCGACGATGGTATCGATGCTTCCCTTGTAGACGGGGATGCGGGAATATCCTTCGTCGTCGAAAATATCTTTTATCTTGTCTAACGGCGTGCCCAGCTCAATCGCGGTGATGTTCACGCGGGGGATCAGAATGTCCACGACTTCCAGATCGTCGAACTCGATGACCGAACGGATCAGCTTTGTTTCGTCCTGCTTCAGCGTTCCGCCGACCTGCGCTTCTTCGACCATCGTCATAATTTCGTCCTCGGTGACGATGGAATCGTTTTTCAGTTTGAAGATCTTCGAAAGCACCCATTTATATCCCGTGAAAATAATGTTTACGGGGAAAAGAAGTATCTTGAAGAACATCATCACGGGATAACCGAGCATTGCAAATCTTTCGGGGTAGACGTTGGCGATCATTTTCGGCGTGATTTCACCGAAGATGAGGACCGCAATCGTGGCGACTACGGTGGATACCGTCGCTGCCAAACCCGCGTCGCTTACGATCAGCTTTGCGAAAAGCAGACCGGCGAGGGTCGTCGTCGTGATGTTCACAATGTTGTTTCCGACTAAGATCGTGGAAAGCAAACTGTCGTATTTTTCGGCAAGCTGCAACGTTTTTTCCGCGCGCTTGTTGCCGTTTGCGCTCATGGTTTTGAGCTTGAGCTTGTTGGAACAGGAGTAAGCTGTTTCCATCGAAGAAAAGAAACCCGATAACAGAAGCAATACGATGATTGCCAAAAGTAAGGGGCCTGTGCCGTCAGGCATAGTAAATAAAAATCCTCCTAAAAAATATATTTTTTAATTATTATATTATAAATCGTGCGAAAATGCAAGGAATTTCAATAATGTGGTAAAAATTCTTGTTTTGTCGGCGCTGGGTGCGTGTTTTTTCACAAAAGCGCAAACGCTTGCAAAAACCTCGCAA
>CALVXL010000013.1 GCA_944369635.1 uncultured Clostridia bacterium | reverse complement strand
AAATACGGCGGATTGTACAAGATGAGGGGAAATTTTTCCGTAAATTCCCCGCCGATGTCCTGCAAGCGCGTAAGATACGCCGTTACGTTTGTAAGTCGGTTAAGCGCGATACTTTCTTTTGAAAGCTCGAAAAGCTCCTTTTGCATTTCGAACAGTTCCAAAGAGCGTATCACGCGGCGATTCAGCGCGTAAAAGTGAAGTCCCACGATGCCGCTTCCCGAACAGAAGTCCGCGGCGATTTCGTTTTTCTTCGCGCGGGCAAAACGGCTGAGCAGCACGGAATCGGACGTAAATTTATAAAGCCCGTCGTCCTGATAGATCTTCATTCCGTCGACGAGCAAATCGTCCAGCTTTTTCATATTTTGATTATAGCATAAATGCCGCCGCTTTGCAAACGAGCAAAGCGGCGGCAGAAAAATATTGTAAAAAGCGGATTCGAATCCCTCTTTCTCCACCGCCCCGCCTTCTTCTGTAAAAAATTTCACCATTGACATTGCATTATTCTGATGTTATAATAAACATATAAAATGTTTACGAATGCGATACGGTTCGTAAAAAGGGGGGAAAATGAATAAAGAACGTTTTGCAAGTGTTTCGTTGCAAGTTTTAACGTGGCTTTGGACCTTATTTTTTATATTTTACGGTCTGATTTTTGCCACAATTAACTTAAGCTCAACTATTGATTTTGAAACCCCTGCCGAGGCTTACGCCGCGCGACGGACACAACTTCTTCTGTCCGTTCCCCACATCGTTTTAGGGTTTACCATGTTATGCGCACTGATCGTTTTTTATATTTCAAACAAAACGAAAATTCGCATAACTCAATCGATCTACTATGACGTTATTTTTGTTTGCCTCGGTGCGTTATACACTGTCGGAACGATTGTAATTGCAATCTACTTATCCTCTCCGTACTTGATCGGCTGTACCGCCACCTCAATTATTCTTTCCATATACGGCATTTGCTTAATCGATAAAAATAAAAGAGTCTCAAAAAAATCAAATACGACAACATAAAAGGCAGACGGTTTCAAACCGTCTGCCTTTTATGTTGTCAGATTTTACGAATCGAAAAATATGGTTTCCGTTTTCGCACGGATGCAGAATATTTTTGTAAAATAAAATCTTCATTTTTCGCCCGATAAAAATTTCCGTAAATTTTTTTCTTTACTTCTTCAATCTTTTTCCGCCGCGTTCTCTTCTGCTTTACTTGCGGCCTTCGGTTGTGCCGAAGTGTTCTTTCCGCCGAAAAAAGCGATTAACGCAAAAACCGCATATACTACGATTTTCGCTATATTGGTGATCTGTTGTATAACCCCGTAAGCATCGTAAGCGTTAGAAGCATAATAATTGTCCGTCATGTTCCCTATGCCGCTATAAATCCCGAGAAACATCGAAATCGCCGTAAAAATCAGCGTAACGATCAAAACGGTTTTTGCGGTCTTTTTGAGTTCCTCGTCTTCCGATTTCACGATCACATAACCGCCCACCACCGCAAACGCTATAAAACTGAGATATCCGCTGAGCCAGATAAACAACGCTTTCCACCGTGTCGTCCAACCTTCTTTCATAAAACTTCCTCCTTATTTTTATTTTATATATAAATTATATATAACCGATTATAAAAATATATCCTTCCGAAAGCAATTCGAACTATATTTTGCCTTTTTCCGCGCGAAAAAGCTTTATCCATTACGCGAGAAACAAAGCATTTTGCTTAACGTTTACAATTTCCCTTCGCAATTCGATTTATCCTGCCGAAACCGTAAACGAATTTCAAAATTTTTATTTAAGCCCCGTCTGCAGACTTTCCTTTTTCATAAGAAAAAAATTATAAGACTTTGGACAAAAACTCTTTCAGCCTTTCGTCTTTCGGATGCGCGAAAAATTCCTTCGGCTCATTCTCTTCTTTGATAATCCCGTCGTCCATAAAGAGAACTTTCGTAGCGACCTCCCTGGCGAACCCCATTTCGTGCGTGACGACGATCATCGTCATCCCTTCTTTAGCCAGATCGACCATAACGCTGAGCACTTCCCCTACCATTTCGGGATCGAGCGCGCTGGTCGGCTCGTCGAAGAGCATCACGTCGGGCTCCATGGCGAGCGCGCGCACGATGGCGATACGCTGTTTCTGTCCGCCGGAAAGCGTTGCGGGATAGACCGTCGCCTTGTCTTCCAGTCCCACGCGCTTTAAAAGTTCCATTGCCTTTTCCTTTGCCTCTTCCGGCGGAACTTTTTTCAGCTTGATCGGGGCGATGGTCATGTTCTGCAATACCGTGAGGTGCGGGAAAAGATTGAAATGCTGAAACACCATGCCCATCTTCATGCGCGCCTGGTTGATATCCTGAAAATTTTCCTTATAAAGCGTTTTGATTGCGCCCGCAAATTCCTTGCCTTCGCGTTTTTTCAGCAGATCTTTCGCCTTGATTTCGGCAATGACGGAGGCGTCCAGCGCTTCTTCCGCGGCAGCAGGATCGGCATTTTTTGCCGCAAGCATCATCGCATTGTACGTTTTGCTTTTGCGTATCACGTCGAAATGCAGATACGGATCGATAGGCGTTAAAAGCCGCCCTTCCATCCAAACTTCCCCGTACGTCGGGGTTTCCAAAAGGTTCATACACCTGAGCAAAGTGCTTTTTCCGCTGCCCGACGGCCCGATTATAACGACTTTTTCGCCCTTTTCGATTTTACAGGTGACGCCCTTAAGCACCTGAAGATTGCCGAATTTTTTATAAATATTGTTAACGTCGATCACTTGCGCGCAACCTCCTTTCGATATATTTGAAGATAAATACCATGATATACACGATTACGAGATAGCAGCAACCGACGATAATGCCGCTTGCAAGATAATTTGCCATATTTTTGAAAATCACGTCGGCGGCGGCATTCAGATCGAACGTAAGGCTGCCCGGCGTAGAACCGACCCATCCGATGATGGAGGTTTCTTTCAAAAGCGCAATCAGCTCGTTTCCGATGGCGGGTATGATATTTTTCACCGCCTGCGGCAGAATAATTTTAACCATCGTCTGCAGCCAGCTGAACCCCAGCGCGCGCCCCGCTTCCATCTGCCCCTTGTCGACGGAAAGAATCCCCGCGCGTATACTTTCCGAAACATACGCGCCGGAATTGATGCCGAACGTCAGAATGGCGGCATACGGTTTGAAACCGGGGATCGCAAAGATCGCAAAGACCATGATGAACAATTGCAAAGCGACAGGCGTGCCGCGGAAGATGGTCGTATAAACGTTGCAGATCGCCGCGGGAATCTTCATCCATTTATTATGTTCCGCGGCGATTTTGACCACCGCAACGATAAAACCGAGCACCAACCCCAAAACGGCGGCAATGAGCGTGATCAAAAGCGTGTTCACAAGCCCCTGCCCGACGTAAGTCATCAGTTCTTTGCTCGATAGAATTTTGTAAATATCCTGAAATAACATTTTTCCTTATGCGGCGAAAGGGAATGGCTTTCGCCCTTCCCTTTGCTTTCCCTATTTAATTTTTAATTTTTTTTATTCTTCGATACCGAGATGTTGGTTCACGAGCGACTGAATGCCTTCCGTGCCCAGTTCGTCGATCACTTCGTTGATGGCGTTGAGAATTTCGTCTTCGCCTTTCGTCACGCAGATCGCATATTTATCGACGGCAGGTTCATCCGCTTCTTCTCCGCCTTCATAATAGAGCGGCGCGCACGCAAGGGAAGCATTGTTTTTGATGAGCTCCTTAGCCGGCAGTTCGTCGATGATGAGCACGTCTTGATTGAGGCCGACGTCGGCAACAGCCGTCGCCAAAGAATCGAACGGCGTTTTCGTCGCATTTGTTCCGTCCAACGCGCCGCCTTCCGCCAGCTCGTCGCCGAGGAACAGATCCGCCGTGGTGCCGCCCTGCACCGCAATCTTTTTGCCCGCAAGTTTATCCCAGGTGATTCCGTTCACGCCGTCGGACATCTGCGAAACGTAGGAAGCTTCTTCCGCCTTTTCGTAAATCACATACAGCGTTGCCGTGTAATATTCTTTGGAAAACGCTACTTTTTCCTGACGGTCGGGCGTGATGGAAATGCCCGCCGCACCGACTTTACAAAGCTTTCCTGCCGACACCGCATCGACAATGGTGTCAAACCCGACGTTTTCGAATTGTACTTTCATGCCGAGTTTTTCGCCGACAAGATTCATAATATCGACGTCTACGCCTACGATCTTGCCGTCGGACATATATTCGAAAGGCGCAAAGCCCGCTTCGGTATAAACCACAAGCGTATTTTTATCCGAACAGGCCGTAAAACCTATCGCCGAAAGCCCCATTGCAAACGCAATTACCAACGTTAAAAGTTTTTTCATTTTTCAAATCTCCTCTTTCGCCGCTCTTGCCGCGGCGCGCTCTTTTTTGTTTATGGCGCTATTGTATACCATAAAAATTCATTTGTCAAACGTTTTTTGCATATTTTTTAAAATATTTTTGAAAATATTCATTTTGAGCGGAATGATTGTATAAAACATTGCATAAAAATGATATTATTCATTTTTGACATAGTGCGCGCACAAATTGAAAAGTTTATGTTATACTATAATTATGAAAAGAGCAGAAAAGGGCGGAATCGCGCAGAAAAAAAAGAAAAAGCCCTTCCGATTCGTAAAATTTTACTTCAGAAAAAAATTGGCGGAAAGCGGAATCAATCTCCGCTTCTGACCTTATATAAAAGTTGTTCTGATTATATAATTCTGATTATATATTCTGTTTATTCCGAAACCGCCGCATCTTTACGGAAAATAAATGTAACCGCAGGAAGATTGCTTTTACGGCTATAACTGCAGAAAGATTTCTTTTGCTGCCGCGTTCGGGCAAAAATAAAACGACCGCATGCACTGTACGGTCGTTCCTGGCAGGGGTGGCTGGATTCGAACCAACGAATGACGGAGTCAGAGGTAGGAGTTACGGGATAAAATC
>CALVXL010000012.1 GCA_944369635.1 uncultured Clostridia bacterium | reverse complement strand
GCGCAACGTCCCATTCAAAATCGTCGCCGACCTTATTCCCGATGGTAACAGTATCAAAGCGCGCGGCCACCAACATCGCAAGCTTTCCCGAAGCAAAATAGGAAGCTTTTGCGTCGTCCGAGCCGACCGTGGTCGGACCGGGCGTAACCTGATAACCGTAGTTCCCTTCGCCGTCGACGTCTTTTGTATTGCTCATGCTTAATTGAACGAAATGGCGGAAGGCATCAAACTGCGAATACGTCATTTGAACGGCGCCGTTTTCTTTGGCGCCTGCGGGAAGTTTCGCTTCACGGTAGAATTCGCCGTTATAGAGCCATTTTTTCTCTTTGTCGCCTAACGTGAACTTCCAGCAATTTTCGCTTTCGTTCCATTCGAGGCAGTCACCGCCGACGCTCCACCCGTAAGAAAACCACCACTCGGTAAAATAGCCGTAGTCGGTAATGCTCGAAGTATTGTAGCTCTTTGTCATGAGCCCCGCCAGCACAACACTCTCGTCCCACGTCATCGGAATGCGGTTATTGAAGATACGTTTCGCGGCGTTTTGCGCAACGGCAACCGCATCTTTAACGGCATTCGTCCCTTTTCCGAGCGTAATCGGAATCTCGTTTCCGCTTGCGTCCAAGAGGAAAAATCCTTTGGCGGGATAATCGGTGTTGTGTTCGGTATTATAATCCTCTAAATCTTTTTCACCCGCATAAGCCGGCGCGACCTCCTCACCCGCAGGCGTATAGTGCGCGCTTATCACGTCAACGTTTACCGCATCCAGCGCCGCCTTATTATAGTAAATAACGGTAGGAGAAACGGCTTTCGGCAAAGCATATAGAGGCGCGGTGTCGGTGCTCGCCCAAGTAGCGGAGTCCACCCTGTATCGCGTAAGCGCACCGTCCCACATTTCCTCTTCTTTTACCGCCGTACTTTTTTCAAGATACGAATCGAGCGGTTCCAATAAATTTTGTGCAACGTAACTCTTTAACTGACGTTCGTTACAGTAAAAGACGTCGGGTCCCGAACGTCCGGACAATCCCGTTATCAATGCGCTGTTATAATCACCCGAAGGTTTTGTAACAAACTCTACGTCGATATTCGGATAAATGTCTTCAAACTGATCGATAAGATCGTTGAAAATGGCAATCTCGTATTCTTCCCCCCAGCCCCAAAAGAGTACGTTGGAAGTTCCCGTCACATTTCCGTCGTCATCGATATTCACGTCACCACTCGATCCGCCGCTACTGCAGGCACAGAAAGAAAATGCCATCGTCGCCGCCATTGCCAATAAGAAAAACTTTTTAACCCCTTTCATATAAAAACCTCCATTTATTTACATATTATCGAGCAACAAAAGAATAAAACAACCGCCCTGTACGGTCCTTGCCACGAAATGGTGCGTTTTTCCGTCCTCCGATTCAAACCAATCGCCGAAAGGAATGCGGACGGGCGACGTCGTCAGAAACGATTTTAAGCTTTTTACAAAGCGACGACGTTTCTCTTCATGGTCGGTAAGCGCGGCGCACCACATCTGCCAATCGCTTTTGGTGTATCCGCAACGGGAATCGAGCGGCGTGCCGTACTGATTCATTTTGTCGAGATAATAATCCACTTCCCGTTCGAGGAACTCCTGCGGGAATAATCCCAAGCCGAGCAATTTATCGAAAGCCAAGTTGTATTTCATGGAGAAAGTCGTCTCGTCGCTGTCCCATGTAAGCGGAAGATGTGAAAACTTCTTCCCGAACGCAAGGATCTCGGACGCAAAATTTTCCGCTATCCTGCGGAATTCTCCGTACGACTTTTCATCGCCCTCGGCTTTTTTCAACATTGCGTAACAGGCAATCCCCACCGTCGCCTTGATGGCAAGATTGACGTTGTTTTTCAAATGTCCCGCAAAATCATCGGTGCAAAGCTGATTTTCAGGCTTTAGCCCATAAGAAACGAGATACTTCACCCATTTTTCGCCAAGTGAGTCGTATTCCTTGAAAAATTCGATATCGTTATCGTAATGATAACATGCCGCAAACATGATGAGCATGTTTGCACATTCTTCCACGGGCATCTGACGGTCGAAATCGTATGCTTCAAATTCTGCGGGAAACCGGTAGAGCGGTAAATGGTTTTGCAGAAAATCATTCTTGGCGTAAGTGGCATGATAGTGCGATTCCCTGCGGTTCAGTCCGTAAACCTGCCCGCAACATACGGGATAGGTTCCCACGTCGTGCGGAGCGAAATCGTAAGACCATACGGGCATTTGGGCAAATTTCAGCACGGGGCGCATCATGCCTTTTACAAGCTCGGTATTATAGAGCAAATAGAGCGGCATCGACGGATACGAAACGTCTACCGTTCCGATACAACCGTTCGACCCGTTTTCCTTAGAAAGAAAGATCGCCTCCCCCTTTTGTCCCTTAATGAGTTTATGCCCCGCAATGCTCTGTCGGAGCGAAGCCACAAGGATATCGTAATAATCCTCGCCGAACCGCGCTGCACGCTTTTTCAGCTCGCCGTCCAGACGGTTGAGTTTCTCGTCGATCGCGCGATAATTTTTCCAAACGGATTCGATCGCCTCGTTGATGGTATGTTCTTCCAAATACCAACCTTTTTTCAGCGTGCCGAAATAGTCGATCGATGCGATCTCGTCGTACGCGATAGAAATAATTCCTTGCTTTCCGGTATTGACGGCGCCCATAAATTGCTCTGCGCCTTTACAGGTAATTTCACATTCCCTGCAACCGTCGGCAAGAAAGCGCAAAATATCCTGCTTATCCAAGATATACGCCCGCTCTCCGCTCAAATAATAATATCCCCAATCGGCGCCGATTCTATCATCGCAATTAGACAAAAGAAGTTGCCTGCTCAACCCCATGAGTGCGCTCTCGCCGAACGAGGTGGGAATCACGCACCCGCGAACCGCCTGATTGCAGCCGCTCGCCCGATTAAATGCAACATGGCGGTCGACAAAAAGCGAGACCGTTACTTCATCCGCCCCTTCCGCTTCATACTCCATGTAACATACGGGATTGGACAATAAGTCTAAATCGTCAAGCGGAAGCGGGGAAACAAAGCGCACCGCTAGGCGCACTTCGTCCAATGCAAACTCGTATTCCGTGGTATATGCGGTAACGCGCACGGAAATCTGTTTTGCCTTTTTACAGTTTCCCGAAAGAAAACAGTCATACTCGCCGAGAAAACAATAATTGACGCCGTTCACACAGGCAAAACCGTAAATAGGCTTATCCTCCCCGAACCAGCTTTGGGGATGACTTTCGTTTAAGCAATCCGTCCTGCTCCAAAGAGAAAAGTTCGGATCTTTTACAAATAACGGGTATGCGGGTAAAACTCTCATAAAAAACTCCAAACGCAAAGATTTTAAAATATTTACACTTATATCTTATCCTCTTTCCTTGACAATTCAAGAATATATTTGTATAATTATAGACAGAATTTTACTTTTTCAGGTGTGTTATGCCAACATTATTTCATCAGGAATACAACTCGGTCGGAGCGGAAGTTTATAAAATAAATATTTTTCGGGATACAAACTTTGAGCTTCACATGCACAAAAGCTGTGAATTCGTTTACCTGTATTCGGGCTCTACAACATTTGTAGTCGGGCAAAAAGAATATTCTATCGAGGAAGGTCAATCGCTCCTGCTACAACCTTATCAAATCCATTCTTCAAAAGACAGCCAAAACGCCGTGATTCTGATCGTTTCTTTCCCTCTTTCTCAGGTACACACGTTTGCCACAGCCATAGAAAAGATGGTGCCCAACTCGCCATTTTTTGTGCTTTCGCCGAAAACACGCGACTACGTCCTGAACTGTATCTTCGGCGACTATGTGCCGAACGACAGAATAATAAAGCATCCCGTTCCCGATGCCCTGACATCGAAAGGGATGCTCTACGCAATTTGCGCGGATTATATGAAGCAAATCACGCTTACCCGTACCAACATGAAAAGCGAATCGTTATTCAGCGCTTGCCTTGCTTATATCGAAAAAAATTATACCGAAAATATTACGCTCAACGACATCGCCCAACACCTCAATTACGACTACTCTTATCTCTCCCGATATTTTCATGAAGTATTCGGTATTAGCTTCAAAACGTTAGTTAACCAATATCGTTGCGAACGTGCATCCGTACTCATATCGACCACCCATGAAAAAATGAGCGATATTGCATTGCAATGCGGTTTTCAAAATATTCGTTCCTTTAATCGTATTTTCAAATTATTGATGGGGCGTACGCCCATTGAGTACAAGAAATACGCTTCGCGCAAAGACGAAAGAAAAAACTAAACATGTTCTGTGGAATACGAAACAAGCGTCTTTGTGTCCTTTCTATCGCAAGCGCACCTTGATATAGTCGTAAATGTACTGTTCCATTTTCGGCGTCCACCATTCAAGGTAGCCCGCTTTTGTCGGATGAATTTTATCCGCCATATAGAGCGAACGCCGATCGCTTGTTATATCGTTGAACGCCGTGTCTGTATATAAGTCTATAACGCCTATCTCTTTGATCTTCGCAATTTCTTTAACCGCCGATACCATCGTTGTTTTCGTATTCGTCGTCAAGAGCTTTGTCTTGCCTTTATTCAAAAGTATTCCGACGAGCAGAAAATACTTACGGTTGAAATCGAAACGCTTGAAACAAAATTGACCGAAACGGAAAGCAAACAACAAAGCGCGGACGATTTTATACGAGATATCAAGAAGTATCTGAACGCACCCGAGCTTACAAGGGAAATGTGCTATGAGCTTTTAGACCGCGTGGTAGTAGGCGGCTTACCGAAAATCACGGGAAAAGAACGCACCATTGATATCGTCTACAAAGTAGATATAGCCTCGGTATTGCGCTATAAATTTCGATAATAAAGTAAAAGCGTATGAGTTTAACCAAAGCATACGCTTTTTTCTTGCCATTTACCCCCTACTTTAATTGTGTCCATAAAAAAAGTCTTAGAGACAAACACGCGCGCCGCGGCATTCCGCCGCAGCGCGCGCTGTATTTATAAAAGTTCGTCCTTGAATTTGCCCATGATCTTGCTTTCAATGCGCGAGACCTGCACCTGCGAAACGCCGATGCGCCGCGCCACCTCGCTCTGCGTCATATCGCGGAAGTAGCGCAGAAACACGATTTTCTTCTCCCGTTCGGGGAGTTTCCCGATCGCCTCTTTCAGGACCATGTGTTCGATCATCTCGTCCTGATCGTCTTTGGCGGGAAGCCGCTCGGCAAGCGGCACGGATTTTTCGTCGCGGTACTCGCCGCTCTCGTCCAGAGAAACGGGCATACGCGCCGAACCGAGCGCGAACACGACCTCGCCCTCGTCCATGCCGAACGCCTCCGCAAGCTCCTTTACGGTGGGCTGTTCGCCGTGCTCCGCCGCGTACGTCTCGATATAGCGATTGAGATCACGCGCCGTCTTTTTGAGCACGCGCGAAACCTTCACGCTTCCGTCGTCGCGCAGAAAGCGTTTGATCTCCCCCGCGATCATGGGAACGGCGTAAGTGGAAAACCGCACGCCGAACGTCTCGTCGAACCCCGTAATCGCCTTTAAAAAGCCCATACAGGCGAGCTGATACAAATCGTCGTATTCCACGCCCTTGCCTAAATACCGCCTTAAAATGCTCTTTACGAGCGACGTGTTGTGCGTGAGCAGCGTCTCTTTGGCGGACTGGTCGCCCGCCTTGGCAAGGCGGATGAGCGCGAGCGTCTCCTCCTCATTGAGCATCGGAACCTCTTGCGCCGAAGTCCTTGCACATTGTCACCGTCGTGCCCTTCCCCCGCTCCGAACGGACGGAAAAATCCGTCATGAACGTCTGCATAATGGTGAATCCCATACCCGAGCGCTCCTCTTCCGGCAACGTGGTGTAAAAGGGCGTGAGCGCCTTTTCCAGATCCTCAATGCCCGTTCCGCCGTCGGAAATTTCGATATGTAATTTTTCCCCTTCGATGACGCATCTTACCGTGATCCAGCCCTCCGCATTGCGGTAACCGTGTACGATGCAGTTCGTTACGGCTTCCGAAACGGCGGTCTTTACGTCCGAAAGTTCGGAGAGCGTTGGGTTGAGCGGGAGCGCGAACGCCGCCACGACGTTGCGCGCAAACACCTCGTTCTCCGAGCGGGATAAAAATTTCAGTTGCATTTCATTCATAGTGTTCCTCTAAATTTTGGGTATGAGCGAATATACGCCGCTGAGCGATAAAATTTTATCCGCGTCCGTATTCGGGTTTTCAAGATACATTCCCATGCCGTATTTTTGCAGTTTTTTGTATCTGCCGATGAGAAACCCGATCCCCGTCGAATCCATAAACTTTACGCCCGCAAGATTAAAAACCGCGCGCGAACAGCCCGTGTTTTCGTCAATGATCGCGTCCGCCTCGGCGCGCGCCGTCGGGGCGGAATGCTCGTCCAGCTCGCCCGATAGATAGATGCAGAGGCTGTCTCCTCTGCGGCTTGCCTGCGTCTTCATGCGTAACCTCCGCCGTCGTTTGTTCCCAAATATTATAACGGCCTGGCGCGGACGAATTTTGTAAAAACAAAAAAAACGCGCGCGAAAAAACGCGAAAAAAATTACAGAAAAAATTCTCATTTTCCATAAAAAACACTTGACTTTTGCGCCCGATTATAATATGATATTCAAGCATTGCGGTTGCAGTCTTCCACAGCGCGGGCCTTTAGCTCAGTGGTCAGAGCTGTCGGCTCATAACCGATTGGTCCGCGGTTCGAATCCGTGAAGGCCCACCATCAAAAATATACCGCTCTGCAAGGCGACGCGGCAACGCCGCATACACGGCCCAATAGCTCAGTTGGTTAGAGCGCCAGCCTGTCACGCTGGAGGTCGACGGTTCGAGCCCGTTTTGGGTCGCCACTTTTTTTCTGAGCCCCATTGCAGTATTGCGTGAGGCTCATGCCTTGAAAAAGGCAATCTGCCTTGGTAGCTCAGTTGGTAGAGCAACGGACTGAAAATCCGTCTGTCGGTGGTTCGATTCCGCCCCAAGGCACCACCTTGCCGGTGTAGCTCAATCGGCAGAGCAGCTGATTTGTAATCAGCCGGTTGCTGGTTCAATTCCG
>CALVXL010000011.1 GCA_944369635.1 uncultured Clostridia bacterium | reverse complement strand
TTAAGCGCCAGCACAAGCGCTTCGCTCTTTTCTTCCTTAAAATAATACTCGTTCCCGCAAAACGGACAGACCGCGCTTTTTCCGTCCGCCGCGTAATTCAATACGCCCCCGCACGTTTCGCAGGTCAGCAGATGCTTCTCCATATATGTCCCCTTTGTTTTTACAAAATCACGCGGCGCGCGCGGAGTTCCGCGCGCGCCGCAAGCCGATTATGAATCCAACGTGTCTTTCGCAGCGACGGTTTCTCCGCCCGCAGACATATCGCGTTCGTCGTCAAGCTGTTTTTCCGTTTCGAACATAGCCAAAAGCTCGTCGTCGTGATTGCCGACGCCGTAAATCCGCTCGTTTTCCACATATCCGCTCTGCACTTCCATCCAGGTATCGTCCGCCGCGGTAAGTACGTTTTCGCCCTGTACTTTCGTATTCAACGCCTTATTCAGAAATACCGCAAGCCCCCTTTGGTCCGCCAGAAGATTGCCGAGAGACACTTTCCCCGTGTTGGCGAAAAAGGTATTATCGTCTATAGCGGCTTTAAGTTTGCGCATCAGCTTTACGTTATATAAAAGGTACATTCCGCGCTTGACGTCCGCCTGATTTTCTTCCTTTAAGTCGGTGATCTTCTTCGCGTAGAAGAGTTTTATTTCGCGGGATTTCTCCTGCTTACCCTTTTCCATAAGCGTTTCGATCTGCTTTGCGCGCTCCACGATGCCGCTTTCGATATCCGCTTCCTGCTTTTCCAGCGTGCAGATCGCGTCCACAACCTCTTCGCGCTTCAATTTATCGTACCTGCTCTTGAACGGCCACATATGCCTTTTCTCCTTATCTCGAAGTAAATACGCTGCGTTCTGCAATATGTACCTGGATTTCCTGCATGAATTTATCCGCCTTGCCGCAATCTTCGCTACCCTTGCTCTTGGTCAGCTCAATTTTGATATCGCCGAGCGCGTCCTTGATCTTCATATCGAGCGCTTTTACGCGTTCGTCGGCGGACGGCGAAAGATATTTCAGCTTTTCCTGCAGATCTTTGAGTTCTTTTGTCATTCCTTCCTTGCCCGAAGCGAGCACCAGAAGCACTTCCACGGACTGCGCGTTGTCGCCGATGAGCTGACGGCTTTCCAGCAACAAATCGCGCTCGCTCTTTTTTCCCTTCCCCGACTTTTTAAGCAAAGAGACGATCAACCCGATGACCGCACCCGCCGCCGCACCGATAATTACATATACATATACAGGCATAATTTCAAATCTCCTTTTTTATTTTATGACAGATTTCGTTTTAACTTGTTTATTTACCGCGCACCTCGCGGAGATCTTAAAGCTTTGCGCCGCAACCGCTGCAGAAGTTGGCCGTTGCGGAATTTTCCTTTTTGCAGGAGGGGCAAATTTTTACCGTATTGCCCACCTGTTTGCCGCAACCGGGGCAGAACTTATCGCCCGCCTCATAAGAATGTCCGCAGTTCGGGCAGAACCTTCCCGCCGCGGCTTTGGCTCCGCCGCGCGGCTCCCAGCCGATGACTTTGCAGACTTCCAGATATTTTTCGTAGTCGTTCTTTTCCAGCTCGCGCAAGAATTTTTCCCGTTCCCAGTTCTTCTCGTCCTGCGCGGCGGCGACTTCTTCTTCCCTGCGTTTTGCGGCTTCTTCCGCGGCCTTTGCCTTCTGTTCGCGTTTCGCCTCTTCGATCGCGCGGATATATTCGTCGGCAATCAACACACTCGCCAGCGTGAACGAGAACATCTTCAGGCCGTAATCTTCTTCGAACATCTTCGAAAGCTCCGGCAAAACCGACTGCGCGATTTCATCCTTGTGTTCGCTCATGCGGTCGTATGTAAGGCTTTTTTCACGCATCGCGCGGGCGATAGCGGGTTCCACTTTACTCATCATGCGCATGGCGAGACGTTCCTTCAGCTTATCCAGACTGAACTGCTTTTCCGCCCCGATCAATTCGAGATACGCTTTGCGCGGATTGCAGATCTGCACTTCGAATTCGCCGTGAGCGCCCACTTTGATGGGGACGTCCGTTTCCGTATCGCGGAAAGAAAACTGCGTTTTCGTGCCCCAGTTGACTTTGAGCTTTGCCGTTTTGGACATGAAAATCACTTCCACGAAAATACCTTGCGTCTTTTTGCTCTTGGGATCGAAAATATTGTGGCTTCCGCTGTTGAGCGTATCCATCATCTGCCCGTCCTTGAGCAGAATTGCGTTGTGCGTTTCGGGAACGATCACGCGCGCGTCGGGATCGAGCCCGTCGGTACTCAATTTTACGAACAATTCCTCGTTCGTTCCCTGATAAGTCAAAATACTGCTGTTTTTCATCGATAATTCTCCTCCGAATCGTTCATGCAACGCCGCGCTTTCTACCGATACGCGGCGTAATCTATAAGATTACGCCGCGTATAAAAATTTCTTTTCGAAAGCCCCCGGACGTACACCGTTCTTATTAATTATAGCACGCAATATTTACTATGTCAATAATTATTTTCCAAATTCGACGCGCTTCGACAACGTTTGCTTTATCAATGTTCGCCTTGCGATTTACTATAGATCAAATTATTTTATCCGCTGTCTCTCTCCAATTAAAGATCAAAGGGAAAAACGATTTTTTCAAAAAACAGAAACCCCTTTTCTTTTTCCGAAATATTTTGTAATTTCCGAATATTACCTCGATAACAAACAAGCGTTAAAATTGCACGTTTTGTAATAAAAACATATGATTTAGTATAAAAAATTAACCATTATTTAACTTTGAGAATTTTTATAATAGTTGACACGTCAACTTTTTGAGAATATAATAATGGTAGAAAGAAAAAAAGGACGCGCATAAAAATGTACACGGCAAAAAATCAGGAAAAAATCAATAAAATCAATTTTGAAATTTTTCCCGTTTATATTTCGGACGTATTGAAAAAGATGCATAAAACACAGGCGGAAGCATTGGAACCGCTATCCCTTTCCGCAATTCACGCGCCCTACATGACGACGCTTTACAGGTATCCCGAAGGGCTTACGATGGCGGAACTTTCCAAGCTTTTGCGCCTGGATAAAGCAAACACCTCGCGGGCGATGAACGAATTGCTGGAAAAAGGATACGCCGAAAAAACCGAGGACAAGAAGAAAAATTCCGTTTTGCGACTGACAAAAAGCGGTGCAAAAGCCGCAGAATCGCTGACGGAAAGCACGACAAACTTCATCAACGAAGTGCTCTCTCCCCTGGACGGGTTCGAAAAGCGCAGGCTGTACAGATTGCTTTTCAAACTCGCTTCGAAAAAAGACTGACGGAGGCTGATATGGAAGAAATCATCAACGTAAATTCCCTCACGAAAGACTACGGCCACGGGCGCGGCGTATTCGACGTTTCGTTCGAGGTGCAAAAAGGCGAAGTTTTCGGTTTTCTCGGTCCCAACGGCGCGGGAAAAACGACGACCATACGACACATTATGGGATTTTCCCGCCCGCAGAGCGGCGAAACAAAGGTTTTCGGAAAAGACAGCTTCGTCTTTCATAACGACATCATGAAAAAACTCGGCTATCTCCCCGGCGAGATCGCCCTTCCGGAAGGTCTGACGGGCTGGGAATTTATCCGCATGATGCAGAAACTGAAAAAAAGCAAGAACGAAGAGCGGCTGCAATATCTGCTCGACAAATTCGAGCTCGACCCTTCCGGAAGCACAAAGAGAATGTCCATCGGCGTAAAGCGCAAACTCGCCGTTGTGACGGCGTTTATGGACGATCCCGACGTTCTGATCCTCGACGAACCGACCAGCGGGCTCGACCCCATCATGCAGGAAAAATTCATCGGTTTTGTGAAGGAAGAAAAAGCGCGCGGCAAGACGATTTTGCTTTCCAGCCACATCTTCAGCGAAGTGGACGCCACGTGCGACCGCATTGCCATCATCAAGGACGGAAAGATCATGTCGGTTTTCGTGGCGGACGATATACGGTATAACGAAAACAAAACTTTCCGCATCTCTTTCGCCGATAAAAAGGACTACGATTCCTTTATGAAGTCGGGCTTCGGCGTGATCACTTCGGACGATAAGACGCTTACCGTAAAATTCGGCGTGAACGACGCGGACACAAACAAACTGATCCGCCTGATCGCCCCCCTTTCCGTAACGTCCTTTACCGAAGACAAATTCACGCTGGAAGATTACTTTATGCAGTTTTATTACGAAGACAAAGAATTCGGAGGCGTGAAATGACACCGGCAATCAGCGTTAAACATCTCACTAAGGATTACGGGAACAACCGCGGCGTATTCGACGTATCCTTTGACGTGCAAAAAGGCGAGCTTTTCGGCTTTGTAGGCACGAACGGCAGCGGAAAAACAACGACTATACGCCACATCATGGGCTTTCTGAAACCCGATGAAGGCTCCTGCGAAGTCAACGGCATCAATTCGTGGGCTCACCCCTGCGAAATCGCCAGATATGTGGGGTACGTCCCCGGCGAAATCGCCTTTCCGGACGTCAGTACGGGCACGGTATTTTTAAAAATTCAGGCGCAGTATCTCGGCGTTACGGATATGAGCTATTGCAATCATCTGATCTCCAAACTCAAGCTCGATACCGACGCCAACCTGAAGCGCATGAGCAAGGGCATGAAACAGAAAACCGCATTGGTTGCCGCCCTCATGCACGATCCGCAGATCCTCGTTATGGACGAACCGACCACGGGGCTCGACCCCCTGATGCGGGAAGAATTTATTTCCATCGTTTTGGAAGAGAAAGCGAAAGGCAAGACGATTTTCATGAGCAGCCACATCTTTCAGGAAATCGAAACGACGTGCGACAAAGTGGCTCTGTTAAAAAACGGCACGCTCGTGGACGTGGCGGATATGGAAAAAATACGGCACCACGACATAAAAACATTCAAAGTCGCGTTCAACTTAAAAAAAGATCTGAACGCGTTCGCAAAGCGGAAATTCGACGTTAAAATTTCCGACGCCGCCCGCGGCGAAGCGGAAGTAAGTATCCCGAAAGACAAACTGCACGAACTGTTTGCCGCCCTGTCCGGTTACGACGTGAAATACATAACAGAAGTGAAATACGACCTCGAAAAATATTTTGACGAAATCTTCAAAGGAGAGGAAAAAAATGTTCAGCAAACCGTTATTTAAACAATCCGTAAAAGCGAATTGGGGACTGTGGCTGGCGGTGACCGTGGGCATGGTCGCCATCGTCACCGTCATCAACCTGATCATGGGTTCGCTCGATCTCAATCAGGGAATAGACGAAGAAAAATTAAAAGAATACGCAATGATTTTATATCAGGCGGGCGCCCTGCAAGGCAATCCCGAAATGTACAGCATTCAGGGACTTATCGAAGCGATGGGGCTCGATTACGAAAAGATGCAGAACCTCGCCAACATGGACATCAATTTCTTTATCAAGGATATGCACTACACGATGACCAGCGTGTTGCTGGGAATGATTTTCGTCATCGTGACATGCAACAAGCTTGTGGCGGCGCAAGTAGACAGAGGTTCCATGGCTTACGTCCTTTCCACGCCGACGAAACGCTCTTCCGTCGTGATGACGCAGGCGGTGTTTATGCTCCTCGCCCTTCTCGGCATGTTTGTATTCACCATGCTTTTCGACTTCCTTACCACTTGGATCGGATACGGCAAAGTCGATTTCGGACAGATTGCGCTGATGTCGCTGGGCGGTTTCTTCACAATGCTGGCGATCAGCGGCATCTGCTTTATGGCTTCGTGCTTATTTTCCCTTTCCAAAAACTCCCTCGCCGTGGGCGGAAGCATTACCGTATTCTTTCTGGTGTGCAAGATTTTGGGCATGTTCGGTTCCCCCACGTTCGTCAACATGGGAATGGGCGTAGAAGCGATGAACGTGTTCAATTACATGACCATCATCACCCTTTTCGACACGGCTTCCATTCAGGCGCTCAGCAATGCGTTTATCTGGAAATTTGCGATTTTGGCAGGCATCGCCGTCATCACGTATGCGATCGGCATGGTGCGTTTCACCAAAAAGGATCTGCCGCTGTAAAAACGACGTCGCATTCCGCGCCCGCGCTTTTTTGAAAAAGCGCGGGCGCATTTTTATTGACCGATTGCCGATTGTGTGCTATACTCTTTGCGTAAATAACTAAAAAGGAAGAAACATCCATGAAAAATTTTTCCGAAAACGTTAAGTATGTCGGCGCGGACGACAAAAACATCGATCTTTTTGAAAGCCAGTACCTGGTACCCAAAGGCGTGAGCTACAATTCTTACGTCATAACCGACGAGAAGATTGCCATTATGGACACCGTGGACAGGAGAAAAACCGACGAGTGGCTGAAAAATTTAAAATGCGCGCTCGGCGGAGAAAACCCCGATTATCTCGTCATTTCGCACATGGAACCCGATCACTCGGCAAGTATCGCCGCGTTTTTGAAAGTTTATCCCGATACCGTCGTGGTGGGAAACGCAAAAACTTTCCAGATCGCGGAACAATTTTTCGGCGATATATTCAAAAATAAACTTGTCGTCAAAGACGGCGACAAACTTTCCCTCGGCACGCACGAACTCACCTTTGTTTTCGCGCCGATGATCCATTGGCCGGAAGTTATGGTTTCCTACGAATCGAGCGAAAAAATCCTCTTTTCCGCCGACGCGTTCGGTAAATTCGGCGCGCTGGATGCCGACGAGGATTGGGACTGCGAAGCGAGAAGGTATTACATCAACATCGTGGGCAAATATGGCGCGCAGGTGCAGACGCTGTTGAAAAAAGCCGCCGCGCTGGATATCCGGATCATCTGCCCTCTGCACGGTCCGATCTTAACGGAAAACCTCGGACATTACATTGAAAAATACGACATCTGGAGCAGCTACCGCCCCGAAACCGAGGGGACGTTCATCGCCTGCGCCTCTATTCACGGCCACACCTACGAAGCCGCGCGCAAACTGGAGAAAATTCTGAAAGACCGCGGCGAAAAAGCGGAATTTATCGACCTTACGCGGCAAGACATGTCAAAAGCGGTGGAAAACGCCTTCCGCTACGACAAAACCGTTCTGGCGGCAAGCTCCTACGACGGCGGCGTATTTCCTCCGATGGAAGATTTCTTGAACCACCTCAAGGCGAAAAATTTTCAGAACCGCAAAGTCTCGATTATCGAAAACGGATCCTGGGCGCCTTCCGCGGGAAGAGTGATGCGCACCGCTCTCGAAACGATGAAAAATATCGAAATCGGCGCCACGCTCACCATTAAATCCGCCTTGAAAGACGAAAGCGAATTGGCATGCTTTGCCGACGGAGTGCGCGCATGAGCATCGATTTTTTCGATTTCAAAGAGCCGCACTGCGCGCTATGCGGCGGCAAAGACTTTTACTATCCCGACAAGGACAAGCCCTCGGGAACGATACCCGTTCCCCGCATTTTAGATAAAGCCGACGCGCTTTTCGATAAAAACGATTACGCCGCGGCGGGCAGGCTTTTGGAAAACTGGCAAAGGGAAGCGAAAGCGCTCGGCGACAAGCGCGGCGAACTTTCCATGGTCAGCGAGCTCATCGGATTTTACCGTAAGATCAACGAAAAAGAAAAAGGGCTCGAAAGCGTATCGCGCGGCATAAAGCTCATCGACGAACTTGACCTTCGCGGTACGGTTTCCGCCGCCACGGTCTATTTAAATGCCGCCACTACGATGAAGGCGTTCGGAAAAGCGGAAGAAGCCCTTCCGCTTTACGAAGAAACGGAAAACGTATATCTTGCCCACCTCGCGCCCGACGACGCGCGCTTCGGCGGGCTTTACAACAATTACGCCCTCGCCCTTACGGACGTGAAACGCTTTGACGAGGCAGAGCGTATGTATAAAAAAGCCCTTGACGTCATGCAAAAAATCGAACACGGCGAAGCCGACGCGGCGATCACTTACGTCAACATGGCGCACCTTTACGAAACATGGAAAGAGGAAAGCGAAGACCTCATTTCGGCGTGCATGGATCGCGCGAGAGAGCTTCTCGACACCCCCTCTTTACCCCGCAACGGTTATTATGCGTTCGTGTGCTCGAAATGTGCGCCGAGCTTCGGTTATTTAGGCTAATTTTTAGACGACAGGGAACTGAAAAAACGCGCGGAGGAAATTTATGAAATGACTTGAACTTTGCAAAGAATATTATCTATCTTACG
>CALVXL010000010.1 GCA_944369635.1 uncultured Clostridia bacterium | reverse complement strand
CGAATTCCTCTTCGCTCATGATTTCGTCAATCAGTTCGCTCATTGTTTATCTCTCCTTTTTTCTTGATTATTCTGATGATGGTCGGGGTGAATCCGCTGATTCTCGATACGGCTTTATCGATAACGGCAAGCACCGCAAACCAACAGATCAACGCTCCGACGCATATTATCAGTATCCATAGTTCTTCAAGTTTTAATGCATAACAAACGCCGATTGCCGCGGCAATCAGGAGCAGCGGCACCAAAAATATGAGAAATACCGATAAAAGTTTCATCTTCTGTTCGGTATCGACGAGCACCGTGTCGCCCTCCTCGGCTTTTGCGCGGTTTTCCGCCTTGAATTCGATATGGTTCATATCGGCTTTCATGCCGCACATACCGCACTTGGAACATTCGTCTTTTCTCGAAACGCGCACCGTCGCGGCGTTTTTTTCAACTTTTACGACTTCTCCGCTTTCCAGCATAAATCAAAAATATTCCTTTAAATTATTGAGCGCTGTTTTAACCTGCTGTCCGTCCGACATGCGCTTGACGAAAACTTCCCCGCTTGCAAGTTCGTTTTCTCCCAGCACCACGACGTTTTGAGCGCCCAGCTTGTCCGCGTATTTCATCTGCGCTTTCAGACTTCTGCCGAAATGATCCGTCTCTACCGAAACGCCCGCTTTTCTCAGCTCTTCGGCAAGGGAAAACGCCTTTTCGTAAGCCGACTCTCCCATCGGCGCGATGTAAAGCTGCAATGCGTTTTCGTCGGGAATATTTACGCCGAGTTTTTCCGTGAGCAAAAGCAGTCTTTCCAGTCCCAGCCCGAACCCGACGCCGCACAGCGCGGGACCGCCCATGGACTCCACAAGCCCGTCGTATCTGCCGCCGCCACATACCGTGCCCTGCGCGCCGATGGCGGTGGACACGAATTCGAACACCGTGCGGGTATAATAGTCCAGCCCGCGCACGATATCGGGGTTTATCTTATACTGCACGCCGCACGAGCGGAGCAATTTCTGCACCTTTTCGAAATGCTCTTTGCACTCCGCGCAGAGATAATCGAGAATGCGCGGCGCGTTTTTCACCACGAGCCGGCAGTCTTCGTCCTTGCAATCCAGCACGCGGAGCGGGTTTTTCTCCATGCGCTCGCGGCAGAGCGGGCAGAGTTTTTCCTGGTTTTCCCTTAAATAGGCTTTCAGAACTTCGTTGTATTCCGCGCGGCACGTCTTGCAGCCGATACTGTTGAGGTTGAGCTCCAGCTCCGTTATCCCCACGCTTTCGAGGAATTCCTTGGCGAGCAGAATGACTTCCGCGTCGACGTCCGCACCCGCCGCGCCGAACACTTCCACGCCGAACTGGTGAAATTCCCTGAGCCGTCCCGCCTGCGGGCGCTCGTAACGGAAACACGGCGTGATATAGTAAAGTTTAAGCGGCAACGCTTCGTTGAAAAGCCCGTCCTCGATGAGGGCGCGCACCACCGCGGAAGTGCCTTCCGGCTTTAACGTGATGCTCCGCTCCCCCTTGTCGAGAAAGGTATACATTTCCTTGTTGACGATGTCCGTCGTATCGCCCACGCCGCGCAAAAACACTTCGGTGTGTTCAAAGGTCGGCGTGCGGATTTCCTTTACGCTGTATTTTTTTGCGGTTTCCCGCGCTTTTTTTTCGATATACTGCCATTTGTAAGACTCTTTCGGCAAGACGTCTTTCGTACCCTTTGGAATATTGATCATAAAGCCTTTTCCTTATAAGATGAATTTCGTGAAGTCCTTTTGTTTTTCCGCCTCGCCCAGACGGCTGACGACGTATTTTTTATCGATGACGACTTCCGTTTCGGGCGTTTTGTCGCTCGCGTTAAAGGAAATGTCCTCGATGAGTTTTTCCATGACGGTGTGCAATCTGCGCGCGCCGATGTCCTCACTGGTCGCGTTCATGTTTTCCGCGACGGCGGCAATTTCCGCAATGGCTTCTTCGGTGAACTTCAAGTCAATGTGGTCAACGCCCAGCAGGGTGGCATATTGCAGCGTGATGGCGTTCTGCGGCGTGGTCAAAATATCGATAAAGTCCTGTTTCGTAAGGGAATTAAGCTCCACCAGAATGGGGAAACGCCCCTGCAATTCGGGAATCAGATCGGACACTTTGGACACGTGGAACGCGCCCGCCGCGATGAATAAAATGAAGTCGGTTTTGACCGCGCCGTACTTGGTCATGACGGTGGAACCTTCCACAATGGGCAGAATGTCGCGCTGCACGCCCTCTCTTGAAACGTCCGCGCCGTTCGTCTTGCCCTTGGCGGCGATCTTATCGATCTCGTCGATAAAGATGATGCCCTCCTGCTCCGCGCGGCGCACCGCTTCGGTCACGACGGCGTCGTTGTCGATCAGGCGATTGCACTCCTCGTCCACGATCATCTTGCGCGCGTCTTTCAACGGAAGGCGGCGCTTTTTGCGCTTTTTCGGCAGGAAATCGCCGAAGATGTTGCCGATGTTGATTTCCGCACCGCTGCCCGGCACGAGCTCCATGGACTTCGGCGCGTCCTCCACTTCGATTTCCACCGTTTCGTTGTCGAAATAGCCTTTTTTATATCTTTCCGTTATCTGTTCTTTAAAAACTTCGTCGGGGGTTTCGCCCTTTTCCGCCTTGCGCACTTCCACAAGGATTTTGACGAGTTTGTCTTCCGCAACCTTTTCCGCTTTGGAAAGCACCTTTTCGAACTGCTCTTCCTTGACGAGGCGCACGCTGCATTCCACGAGATCGCGGATCATCGACTCCACGTCCCGCCCGACATAGCCGACCTCGGTATACTTAGTGGCTTCCACCTTGATGAACGGCGCGCCGACCAGCTTGGCAAGCCGCCGCGCTATCTCCGTTTTGCCCACGCCCGTGGGCCCTTTCATAATGATGTTTTTCGGCGTGATCTCGTCGCGGATCTCGGCGGAAAGACAACTCCTTCTGTAACGGTTTCTGAGCGCGATCGCCACCGCTTTTTTGGCTTCGCTCTGTCCGATGATGTATTTGTCAAGTTCGATTACGATTTCTTTCGGCGATAAATTCATAGCTCTTTCCTCCCTCAAATGACTTCGCAGGTAATGTGATCGTTTGTGAACACGCAGATCTCGCTGGCGATTTTAAGCGCTTTTTTCGCAACGGTTTCCGCGTCGTAATCCGTTTCCTGCGTGAGCGCACGCGCCGCCGCCAATGCATAGTTGCCGCCGCTGCCGATGGCGCATACGCCGCCGTCCGGCTCGATGACTTCCCCCGACCCCGACACAATGAGCATGGTGTTTTCGTCCGCGGTGATCATCATCGCTTCCAGCTTTCTGCCCACTTTGTCGTTGCGCCACAGTTCCGCCAGCTCCACCGCACTGCGCAGAAGATTGCCCGAAAATTTATTGAGCATTTCCTCGAAACGCTCGCTCAGCGTGAAAGCGTCCGCCACGCTGCCGGCAAATCCGAAGATGACTTTGCCGTTATAGATGCGGCGCACCTTGACGGCGTTGTTTTTGAAGATGACCGACTCCGACATGGTGACCTGTCCGTCCCCCGCGATAGCCGTTTTTCCGTTCTTTTTTACGGCACAGATGGTCGTGCCTCTGAATTCTATACTCATATTCCGATATTCTCCTTTATTTTTGCTATCATCGCCAGCGAACGCTCCGCGTACGCCTTTTTTTTGAGCGATTTATCCTTGTATACGGCGTTTAACATTTCCAAAATGCCGTAGTTTGCGTTCATCGGCTGAAAGTCCTTTGCCCGCGAAATGTAGTCCGCCAGCGCGCCGAGCACCGTCTGCCGTGTGAAGTTTACGGGCGGTTTTTCCTTTAAGCGCAACCATACTTCTATCGCCGCCGCAAGTCCCGACGCCACGCTTTCCACATATCCTTCCACCCCCGTGATCTGCCCCGCAAAGAAAGTCTTTTTTCTGCCGCGCAGGGAAAAATCCGCGTCGAGCGCTTCGGGCGAATTGATAAAGGTGTTGCGGTGCATCACTCCGTAGCGCAGAAACTCCGCGTCGTGGAGAGCGGGGATCATGGAAAACACCCGCTTTTGCTCCCCCCATTTCAAGTTGGTCTGAAACCCGATGAGGTTCCACATCGTGCCTTCTTCGTCCTCGCGGCGGAGCTGCACGCAGGCGTAACCGCGTTTGTTCGTGCGCGGATCGTAAAGTCCCACGGGTTTCAGCGTGCCGAAACGCAAGGTGTCTTTTCCCCGCGCCGCCATCACTTCCACGGGCATACACCCTTCGAAGACGGCGGTGTTTTCAAAGTCCTTTTGTTCCGCCTTTTCCGCGGACAACAGCGCGTCCACGAATTTTTCGTACGTTTCCCTGTCCATCGGGCAGTTGATGTGATCGCCGTTTCCCTTGCCGTACCTGTCGCCGAAAAAGGCGTAGTCCATGTCGATTGACTCCTTCGATACGATGGGCGACGCCGCGTCGAAGAAAAACAGATTGCCGCCCGTGACGGACTTTATCTTTTCTTCCAGCGGCGGGGTGGTCAAAGGTCCGCTCGCCACAATGGTATATTCGTCGAAATCGATATCCGTTACCTCTTCGCACACGATATCGATATTTTTTTCTTCTTTCAGTTTTTCGGTGATCTTTTCCGCAAAAGCCTCCCGATCTACGGCGAGCGCGTTGCCCGCCGCCACGCGCGTTTCGTCCGCCGCCGCAATGACCATGGAATTAAGCAGGCGGAGCTCCTCTTTCAAAAGCCCGCAGGCGTTGCCGTATACGTCGTTGCTCTGTAAGGAATTGCTGCACACCAGCTCGCCGAATTTTCCGCTGTGGTGCGCGGGCGTTGTGCGCGCGGGTTTGATGTCGAAAAGCGTTACCTTTACGCCGTGCGTTGCCAAAAAATACGCCGCTTCGCTGCCCGCAAGCCCCGCGCCGACGATTTTAACTTTGCTCTTCATCGCTCTTTTGTTCTTTGCTTTCCGTTTTGTAGCCGCACTTTTTATCCGAACACTTTACGCCGTTTTCCGTTTTCACAAGATATGCGCCGCACTTGGGGCACTTTTCGCCCGTGGGCATATCCCAGCTCATGAATTTGCAGTCGGGATAAGCGGAACAACCGTAAAACACCTTGCCGTAACGGGAAAGCATTTTCTTTGTGGGTTTGCCGCATACGGGACATATCCCCGCGTTTTCCGCCTGCGAAACGGTGTTACGGCAATTCGGACAATATAGGTATTTACCGAACTGTCCCTGTTTTTCCACCATCGTTTCGCCGCACTTGGGACATTTTTCTTCCGACTTCACTTCGTTGATGGCGCGGGTGTTCTTGCACTTGGGATAATTGGAGCAGGCGAGGAACTTTCCGTATTTGCCTTCGCGCTCCACCATCATGCCGCCGCACTTTTCACAGATCTGATCGGTGGGAATGACCACTTTTTCGTTGACGGGTCTGATGTTTTTGCATTCGGGATAATTCGAGCAGGCGTAATAGTTGCCGAATTTTCCGCTATTGATCGTCATCGGCGCGCCGCACTTTTCGCACTTCACGTCGGTGATCTTGCTCTTTCTGACCATATTTTCGAACGGACGATAAAAGTCCGCTATGAGTTTATGCCAATCCTTGCCGCCTTCGCCGATATCGTCGAGCGCGTTTTCCATGCGCGCGGTAAACGAAACGTTCATGACGTCGGGGAAATACTTGACCAGAAAATCGATCAGCTGATAGGAAATGTCGTTGGGAACGAGGTATTTGCCCTCCTTTCTGACGTATTCCCGCTTTTTATCGGAAAGTTTCGCCATGATGGTGGCGTAGGTGGAAGGTCTGCCGATGCCCTTGTCCTCCATCGTCTTGATGAGCGTAGCTTCGGTGTACCTCAGCGGGGGTTTGGTGAATTTCTGCTCGGGCAGAAATTCCAAAAGATTTACCTTTTCGCCTTCGGTAAGCGGCGGCAGAATGGGAGCGCTCTCGCTTTCCTCGTCGTTTTCGGCGGGAACAAGTTTCGTTTCCTCGTAAACGGCGGTGAACCCCTTGAAAAGAAGCGTTCTTCCGCTCGCTTTGAAAACGTAGTCGAGGCTTTCCACATCGAGCTGCACGCTGTTATATTTCGCCTCGCTCATCTGCGAAGCGACGAAGCGCTCGTAAATCATCTTGTACAAACGGAACTGATTACGGTCGAGCACGTTTTTCAAACTTTCCGGCGTCTTTCTGATGTCGATGGGGCGGATCGCCTCGTGCGCGTCCTGCGCGTCCTTTTTGGTCTTATAGAAGTTAGGTTTTGCGGGAACGTATTCTTCGCCGTAATTTTCCTTGATATATTCCAAAGCGTCCGCCTGCGCTTCCTTGGAAACGCGGACGGAGTCCGTTCTCATATACGTAATGAGCGCGAGGTGTCCGCCCGGCGTTTCCACGCCCTCGTAGAGCCTTTGCGCGATCTGCATGACCTGCGGCGCGGTGAGCGAAAGTTTGCTGGACGCGTCCTGCTGCAAGGTGCTGGTGATGAAAGGCGCGGGCGCGTGCGTTTTGACCACGCTCTTTTTCATATTCTTGACGAAGAAGTCGGCGCCTTTGAGTTTCGCCATCACTTCTTCGGCTTCCGCCTTGTTCGCGGGCTTATACTTTTTGCCCTTGTATTCCGAAAGGAGCGCCTTGAACTTTGCGCCGTCCTTGTTTTCAAGATAGGCTTTGATGTTCCAGTATTCCTTGGGAACGAACGCCTGTATTTCGCGCTCGCGATCGACCACGAGTTTCAAAGCGACCGACTGCACCCGTCCTGCGGAAAGGTTACAATTGAGCCTGGTGCTCGCCGCGGGCGAAATGGAATAACCCACCAGCCTGTCGAGCACGCGGCGCGCCTGCTGCGCGTCCACCAGATTTTTATCGATGTCGCGCGGGTGCGCGAGAGCGTATTTCAAAGCCTTTTCCGAAATTTCGTTGAATTCGATGCGGCTGTACTTTTCCTTATCGAGTTTCAAAACCTCCGCAAGGTGCCAGCTGATCGCCTCTCCCTCGCGGTCCGGGTCAGTTGCGAGATAAATTTTATCCGCTTTTTTGGACTTTTCCTGCAAGCGCTTGATGTCCTGCTTCTTGTCCGCGTTGATTACGTAAGTCGGCTCGAAATTGTTTGCGATGTTCACGCCCATATGGTTGACGGGCAAATCGCGCACATGCCCTTTCGAAGCGTCGACCTTATACTTGCCGCCTAAAAATTTTTCGATTGTCTTCGCCTTATGCGGCGACTCCACGATAATCAGTTCCATTGATTACTCCTTTCAAAGTGCCTCGTAAACGTTGCCTGCGCCGCGCACGATCAGCTTTTTGATTTCCAGCATGCTGAGCACGGGCAAAAGCTCGAACGCGCGTTTATTGAGCCGCGCACAGAGCTTGTCTATATGGATCGCACCCTCTTTCAGCAGGGAAAGAACTTCCCTTTCCGCCTCCGAAAGCGCGGGCGTCTGCGTTTTTATTTCTTTGCCGTAATATTCCAGCACGTCTTCCGCGCATTCCGTCAGGTATGCCCCGCGGCGGATCAGCTCGTTGCAGCCCGCGCCGGAAAGTTCGTTTATACCGTACGGCAATGCGAAGATCTGCTTTGACAATCCGTCGGCATATCCCGCCGTATAGAGCGTTCCGCTCTTTTTTCCGCCGCTCATTACCAAAAGCCCTTTGCCGAGCCCCGCGATGATCCTGTTCCGCACGGGAAAGTGAAACGCCGCAGTCGGCACCGACGGAGGGTATTCCGAAATTGCCAGCCCGTTTAAGACTACTTTTTCGAATATGGCGGCGTGCGCCTTAGGATAAATATGGTCGAAACCGCCCGCCAGCACGGCGATGATCTTTCCGCTTGCAAGCGCGGCTTTGACAGCGGCTATATCCGCGCCCTCGGCAAACCCCGTTACGATCGTAAATCCCGCCTCGATCAGTTTTTCGGTAAATTCCTCGGTCTTTGCGACGGCAAAAGCCGAACTCTTTCTGCTGCCGACGACGGCAAATTTTTCGCTTTTTAGAAGCGACGCGTTTCCCCGCGCATATATAACGAGCGGCGGACACGGAACTTCTGACAGTTCTTCGGGATATGCCGCACTGTTTTGCGTTACGGCGATCACTCCCTTTTTATGCAGTGAAGAAAGAATATATTCCGTATATTCGCCGTTTGCCGCGCCGAAGAGCAAGCTTGCCCGCTTACCGAGCAGAAAATCGATTCGTTCCGCATGTTTTGCGACGAATCGGGCGATGCTTTCGCCCCCGTAAAGGGAAAAAAGTTCGCTCTTGCGCTTATATTCTATCTTTTCGAAGGAGTCCAGCCAGATGGCAAAGACTTCCCGCTCGGTGTACTTCATTTTTCCCCGCCGTTATTCCGCCCCGCCGCGGTAACTCACCGCTTCGAGAATGTGTTCTTCCCTGATATCCGTTTCGTCCGCCATATCCGCAACGGTGCGCGCCACTTTGATGACGCGGCTTCTCGCTCGGGCGGAAAGCCCCAGCGCTTCGTACGCGCTTTTCAAAACGCTTTCGCACCCCGCCGAAAGGCGGCAGTATTTTTTGATATGCTTTTCGCTCATCGCGGCGTTGGTGCGGATACTTTCGCCGGCAAAGCGTTTCCGCTGAATTTCGCGGGTGCGGTTGACGCGCGCACGCACCGTTTCGCTCGTTTCCTCGCTTTGCGCGGAAACGAGATCGCCGTACTTCACGTCGTCAACGGAAATCTGCAGATCGATCCTGTCCATCAGAGGACCGGAAAGCCGCGCGCGGTATTTTGCGATTTGCGACGGCGTACAGGTACAGATTTTGTCCTTTGCCCCGAGGTTACCGCACGGGCACGGATTCATGCTCGCGCAGAGCATGAAATTTGCGGGAAAGGTAACGCTTCCGTTGGCACGGGAAACGGTGATCACGCGATCTTCCAGCGGCTGGCGCAACGCTTCCAGAGCCGCCCGCGAGTATTCGGGAAGTTCGTCCAAAAACAGTACGCCGTCATGCGCAAGGCTGATTTCGCCCGGCCGTATCGCTTTGTTGCCGCCGCCCGTCATGGAGACGACGGTCGCCGTATGGTGCGGAGAGCGGAACGGACGCAGAATCACGATTCCCGCTTCGTCGCTGAGCACGCCGGCAACCGAATGGATTTTAGTACATTCCAGCGCTTCGTCAAACGTCATGTCGGGCATGATGGTCGGTATACAGCGGGCGAGCATGGTCTTCCCCGTACCCGGCGGTCCGACAAAAAGAATATTGTGTCCGCCGCCGACGGCGATTTCCAGCGCGCGCTTTGCCGCCGCCTGCCCCTTTACGAAACAAAGATCGCTTTCGTAAGACGCCGTCTGCGCGATGTCGGAAAAATTGCGCTTTTTCCCTGCCGGGATTAACGTTTCGCCGACGAGATGCGCTATGACCTGCTTTAAGTTTTCGCAAGGATAAACGACGGCGCTTTCCAGATAAGACGCTTCCCGCTCGTTGGCTTTCGGTATGATGAATTTTTTATATCCCGCTTTCAACGCGGAGATCAAAATGGGCAGTATGCCGTCGATACGGCGAATGCCGCCGTCGAGGGAAAGCTCGCCTAAAAAGACGTATTCATCGGTATCGGCTATCAGCTGATCGCTGGCTTTCAGCAAGGCGACGGCAATCGCCAAATCGAAAGCCGAACCTTCTTTTTTTACATCCGCAGGCGCCAAATTGACGGTTATTTTTTTATTCGGCACGCGCTTGCCGCTGTTTTTTACGGCGGCGCGCACCCGCTCTTTCGATTCCTTGACCGCCGTATCGGCAAGTCCCACGATGCCGTAGGACGGCAGGTCGTTGCCTGCGTCCACCTCCACGTCCACGGGTGTGCCTTCCAGCCCGTTCAGCGCGAACCCCCTTACCTTCGCAAGCATTTTACCACCTGATCGCCGCGATCAGCAACGGACTGTTATAATCGAATTCCAAAACATTTGGCAACGCAAACACCGCCGCAACGAGCGCGAGCAGAACCACTACGCCGTAAACCGTGTACGTGAGGTTGAGCTCCGCTTTCCCCACGCGATAACGGGTTTTGGTTTCCTGCGAAGCGAGAAGTTTTGCCGCAAGCACGATGAACATGTAATAGAACACCGAAGGCAGAGCAAATCCCGAAGCGATCGCGTTTCCGCCGATCAGCGACAAAAGCCACGTTGCCATAAAGCAGAACGTCAGCACGACAAACGGAACGAGAACGTTGTTCTTGAATGCCGCAGTCCTGATTTCCGCAGAGCGGAACGCATATGCATAGATTACGTATACCGCCGAATATATAAACGAGAAAAGCGCCAGTACGGAAAGCACGGTGTTTCCGAAGAAGAACTTACCCGCGGAAAGTTTTTCCGCCTGATAGCCGACCAGCCAACCGAGAATGTTTGTGGAATTGTGCGCTGAATAGCTTGTTGGGATTTCCGCCGTAAGAGAAGCGAACACCTTGCCTATAAACGATACGGCCGACGATGAACCCGCAAAGAACACGTTCCAGGAAAAGAGGAACGTAAGCGCCGTCCATATCGCCGCAACGAGCACGAACATCAGGATCGCGAACATATAATAAAGATTTTTGGAACGCTCGTAAGCATAACGAACTTCGGCGTTTGCCCCCTTTGCAACGCGCGCCCTGTATGCGGCAAACTGCCTGAACATGGCGAATCCGAAGATAACGGCAAGCCCGACAAGTAGGTAAAGCGCCTGCATTTTGACCGAAACCGCCAGGGCGTAAAACGCCCCCGACAGGATGAGTTGCGTATAGGCATAATTGTTCTGTTTCGCAACGCTTTTATAAAATCCCGTCATGAAATACACGGCGCCCAACGCAAAGAATATGAAGATCGCGCCCGTGGAACCGAGCGTGGCGCCGGAAAGCGCATAGCCCCCCACTGCATATAAAAACGCGGCGATCAGCGCGGCAATATCCGACGAGAACAAGCGTTTTGCCAGGAAATAGACCAAAATTATCGTTCCGATCGTTAAGAGCATGGGCATGAAGCGAAGTCCGAACGTGTTTCCGCCGAAGATCGCAACGCTTAACGAAATCAGTTGCAAGCCGAACGCGTTGGAAGTAACGTCCGTATAGCTTCCCTGTCCGCTCAGGATGTTGCGCGCACTTTCAAGAAGATCGGCTTCATATTCCGTCAACCTTCCCGCGTATGTTTCGCGCACATACCTGCCGTCCTGAATGTTTGCCGTGTCGAATTTATTCTGCTCGTCGAGCGTTTTCGCCGCGGCGGCTTTGTTTGCCGCGTAATCTTCGCTCTTGATGAGATCGCCCAGCACGCCGGTTTCCTTCGGATTTGCGCCTGCATATTTTACTTCCGCCTCGATACGCTTGCCGGCCTGATCCACAAACGCGACTTCGTTATACTTGATCTCGCTCTTTGTGGACAGCATATAATAAACACGGGAATCGGAACTGCTGGTGATGTTGGTCAGCTTCACCCAGCTTCCGACGTCCGAACGCGCGTTGGAAATATTTTTACTGCCGCCGCCGTAACTGGACGTAAACGATGCGGTAAGCGACGTGGCCGTCGTCACCCACACCGTAACGGTGGAATCCTCGCTGTCGTAATTTCTGCCGCCGATGTTCAGCCAAACGGAATCGACCAGCACCTTATCGTTCTCCGCATTGCGGTTAAGAGTCAGCTCGTAGACGATGGAATCGAAATGATCTTTTTCCCAAACGGTGGTCTGGTAATACGTGCTCGGAGCGGAAAACGCCTTGAATGAACCCATCGACAATACGCTCGCCGCGGCGAACAATACGCACAAAACGGCAAGCAGCCAGCCGTAAACGCCCGACTTCCTGCCCGCAACGGCTTCTTCCGCATCCGCAGGCGCAGTATTCTTCGCCTTCGGTTCCGCTTTCGCTTTTTTAAGCGCGTCCAGCTTATCGGCATATTTTTTTGCCGTAGACGCGTCCGCCAACCGACTGAACTTTTCGAAAAGCGGCTCCACGACTTTATCGTCGCCCGGTTTTTTAAAATTGTCGGTTTCCACGACCAGCGCGTAATAATAGCCGCTGACCGCTTCGGGAGACTTTTCCATGATTTCCCGCGCCAAAAGCGCGGCTTCTTCCTTCTTGCCGTCCTTGTAGAGCGACGCAAACAGTTTCTTTGCTTCGCTCAGCGTGTAATTTTCCATAGCTTTTTCCGCCTTGCTTTGATTTGCTTTCCGCACCGTAAAGCGCAGAACATTTCTAAACTATTATATACTATATTTTGGAAATTGTAAAGGTTTATCAAGTTCTATTTTCCCATTTCGGCGCGAAAATAACCTCATTTTTTCAAAGATCTTCCGAGCGAAAATAAAAATCAGATAAAAACGCTTGCCCGTATGCCATATCGGCACACGGGCAAGCGGATTAAAAAAACAAAATGTAAAAGACATGATAAAAGCGGCTCCGCAAAACGGAACCGCTTTTTTTCCTTACTTGATTTCTTTGATCTTTGCAGCCTTGCCCGTGAGCCCTCTCAGATAATAGAGCTTTGCGCGCTTGACCTGTCCCTTTCTCACGACCTGAATGTCGGCAACTTTGGGAGAATGGATGGGGAACGTTCTTTCGACGCCTACGCCGAAGGAAATTCTCCTTACGGTAAACGTTTCGCCGATACCGCCGCCCTTTCTCGCGATCACCACGCCTTCAAAAGCCTGGATTCTCTCTCTCGATCCTTCGATAACTTTGACAGAAACTTTGACCGTATCGCCCACGTTGAACTGCGGAACGCTTTCTTTCAAACTTTCTTTGTCGATCGCTTCGATGATTCCTTTCATTGATTTAACCTCCATATGTGAATTAAGCGTTCATTGCCCGCAGCAAGAGGACCGCCCGAAGTCTTGTTTATTTTAGCATACTTTTTTACAAAACGCAAACGTTTTTACGTAATAAACGCCGCTTTTATATGATTTATCCCGTCTTTTTTTACTTCCACCACGTCGAAACGGCATTCCGCGTCCTCCATACCGCTTTTCTCAAGAAATTCTTCCGCCGCGAGCGCGTATTTTCTCTGCTTGAAAAAGTCCACCGCCTCCGACGGCTCGCCGAATTCGGAGGAAAAGCGCGTTTTGACTTCCGCAAACACCACCGTTTCGCCGTCTTTCGCCACGACGTCGATCTCCCCGCGAAGCGCGCGGAAATTGCGCGCAAGAATCGTCATTCCCTGCTTTTTCAGATATCTGACCGCTTTTGTTTCCCCCGCTCTTCCCTTTTTATAATTTTCTTTTCCGCGTTTTTCTTCGCCTGCCATCTTTCCCCCTCGGCATAGTTTTATGTAAACAGTCTTTCCATAAACAACTCAGCGTATATAGTTTTTGATGAAACTTTTTCTGTGAATGGGACACGGCCCGTTTGCCTTAAGGGCTTCGGTATGCGCTTTCGTACCGTACCCTTTGTTTTTTTCGAACCCGTATGCGGGATATTTTTCGGAATAGCGGCGCATCAGTTCGTCCCGATACACCTTTGCCACGATGGACGCCGCGCCGATGGAATAGCTTTTTGCGTCGCCGCCCACGATATATTCCGCGGGAAAGGGAAAATGCAGATCTATTCCGTCCACAAGCACCACGTCGGGCTTTACTTTCAGTCCGAACACCGCCTTTTCCATACACTTTTTTACGGCGTTCAGAATGTTGATCTCGTCGATCTCCTTTTCGGAAACTTCCGCAATGGAATAGGAAACCGCTTTGCGCATGATCTCCACGGCGAGCTTTTCCCGCTTTTGTTCGGAGACCTTTTTGCTGTCGTCCACTCCTTCTATCAGCGCGTCCAGCGGCATGACGACCGCGCAACACACCACGGGACCGGCGAGCGGCCCTCTGCCGACCTCGTCCACCCCCGCGACATATTTTACCCCCATATCGATATATTTTCTTTCGTACAAAAGTTTATCCATGATTTATTCCAAGGCGATTTTGCCCAGTTTTCCCTTGCGGAAATCGTCGATGACGGCTTTCGCGCAACGCTCGTAATCAAATTCGCCCCCGCGGAGCAAAAAACCCCTGCGGCGGCAAACCTGCTCGTAAAGTTCCAAAGGCGGCGCATCGAAATTCTCGATGGCGTATTTTTCTTTGAGCGCCTGCGGCGCGATCTTCGCCAGCTCTGCGAGAAGTTCCAGCGTGAGTTCTTCGAAATCGAGTATATCGTCGTTTATCGAGCCGATGTACGCGAGATGTTTCGCATACGTCTGGTTTTCGAAACTCGGCGGCATCGTGCCCGGCGTATCGAGAAGCTCTAAGCCTTCGAGTCTGATCCACTGTTTGCCCTTGGTTACGCCCGCCTTATCGCCCGTAACCGCCTTTTTCGCCCCCGCAAACGCGTTGATCAAGGTGGACTTTCCCGTGTTGGGAATGCCCGCCACCATGACGCGCAAAGGCTTTACGATGCCTTTTTCTTTGTATCTTGCCCGTTTTTCGGCAAGCGCTTCCACGATGTGCTCGTAAAGCCTGCCCACCGATCTTTTATCGAAAGCGGAAACGCATACCGCGTCTTTTCCCTGCGACGAAAACGCGGCGCAAAGCCTTGCCGCGTCGCTTTTTTCCACAAGATCGCTTTTGCCGAGCACATAGACGACGGGTTTATCCTGAAAGAGTTTTT
>CALVXL010000009.1 GCA_944369635.1 uncultured Clostridia bacterium | reverse complement strand
CTATACTTTGTGTTAAATTTCTTCTTCCTTGACATAAAATATGCACCTCCAAAAGTGTCCAACTTTTGGGGTGCATATCAAAACTGCGGCGTTCTGCATTAAAAACGTTTTTTGCGGACGTTATTTTTCGAAAGCGTACGCATCGTAAAATTCCGTGCGCACGCCGTCAACGGTGGCGGCAAAAAGATACCGTCCCGTTATACTTTCGGTACGCAGTCCGTTTTTTTCGGCAAAAGCATAAAACCGGTCGGAATCGTTTTTTTCGCGGCCGTAAACGTTTACGCGCAAAAGCCCGTGCACGCATTTTTTCGCTTTCGGCGGACGGCGGAATTTCTCTTCGAAATCCTTGTCGCTTAATAGTAGCGCGTAGACGGGCGTTTTTCCCTTTTCGCAAAAAATGCCGCTGCTCGATTCGTCGTGCAAAAAATTCCGTATGATTTCCTTTGTCGTTTCATAAACGGGCACGGCGTAAAGTTCTTTTGTTTCGGCAATCTCAAGGGGCTTTTCGTTCAGCGCGTAATATTTATCGAGCATTTTCTTTTTCGATTCCAGCTTGAAAAGCGCGGTCTGCAACTTGCCGATTTCGTTTTTCAGCTTTTTTTCGTTGGCGGTAAGTATGTCGCGTATATCGTCGGCGTCGGCGGAAAGAATGCGCCTGATCTGTTCGGAAGACAGCGCAATACTTTTTAAAAATAATATTTCCCATATATCCTCGATGGTGGAAAGCGTGGGCGTGCGGTAATTGTTTTCTTCGTTCCGTTCAAAGCGGATCAGCCCTTGTTTTTCCCAGAAGCGCAGCGCCGAAGCCCGCACGCCGAACATATCCGCAACCGAAGAAACATAGTCTTTGTTCTGCATATTTTCTCCTTTTTGTAATTTCCCCGAATAACGCTTGACATTAAAGTTGCTTTAAGGTTTATAATAGCGTATGCCGAAGCGGTAAAAGGTAAACAAGTCATTTATGAATCATAAAAATTATAGCATGCTGTGGGAGATTTTGCAATGAAAAAGACCTTTTTAAGATATGTTATTCCCTCGATGATCGCCTTTGTGTTCAGCGGACTTTATTCTATGGTGGACGCTTTTTTCGTGGGGCGCAACGTGGGCGATAAGGGTCTTGCCGCGATCAATATCGCTTATCCTTTGGTGGCGTTCGTCCAGTCGGTGGGAACGGGTATCGGGATCGGCGGCGCGGTTTATATTTCCACCTGCATCGCAAAAGGTGACGCAAAAAGAGAAAGGGATTTTCTCCTTTCTTCGGTTTTGTTCCTGTCTGTCGCGGCGGTCATTCTTACAGCGGCTATATTACTTGCTCATCCGCCTTTATTAAAGATTTTCGGCGCGCACGGCGAGGTTTATACCGCCGCTTCCGATTATATCAGAGTCATCATAACGGGCGCGGCGTTTCAGGTATTTGCCACGGGGCTCATTCCGATTTTGCGAAATTACGGGCAATCCTTTCTCGCAATGTTTTCCATGGTGCTCGGGTTTATTACGAATATCGTCCTCGACTGGCTGTTTGTGCAGGTGTTCAAATGGAGCCTGAAGGGCGCGGCGCTTGCCACGATTATCGGGCAGGCGGCTACCGTTATTCCCTGCGCAATCTATCTTTTAATGAAAAAACGCGGCAGGGAAGGGAAATATCGTTTCTCCTTCGCCGACTTTCTCTCCATTGCACGCGTGGGACTTTCTCCGTTCGGCGTTACGCTTTGTCCGAACATAGGCGTCGTGGTGATGAACCGCGTCGCCTACGATTACGGCGGCGATCCTGCGGTCGCGGCGTATGCCGTCGTTGCCTACGTGTATTTTTCCCTGCTTATGATCATGCAGGGCGCAGGGGACGGCTCGCAGCCGCTGATCAGTTATTATTGGGGAAAAGGCGAGCGGAAAAATGCCTTCACGATTCGCCGTTATGCCTTTGTTACGGCAATTTTTACCGCATTTGTACTGGTAGGCGCCATCATGCTTTTGCGCTTTGAAATTCCCGTCGTGTTCGGCGCGGGGGAGGAAGCGGCTTCCATCGCTTCCCGTGCGCTCGTTTATTTCGGGATCGCCGTTTGTCTTGCTTCGGTAAACCGTATCTGCACCGCTTATTTTTATTCCGTAAAAAGCAATCTGCTTGCCTATTTGACGGTATATGGAGAAGTGGCGTTTCTCGCCCTCTTCGCTTTCGTTTTTCCTTTGCGGTGGGTGACAGACGGAATTTGGCTTGCCAATACCGCTTCGCAGGCGATCGTCACGGTCATGGGTGTTGCTTTCTGCCTTTACTCCGACAGAAAGAACAAACTTGCCGAAGAGCGGAAAATTTCGGATATGCCGTAAAAAATCAGAAAGAAAAAAGCTGCGAAACAAAAATGTTTCGCAGCTTTTTTGCTTATTTTATCCGTATCGGACGCGCCGCTTGGCGGCTCAGATTTTTTTGCGCCTGTTTTTCCGAAAAGTGGGCAACGCGTCTTAATTCATCCCTTCTATTTCTTATGAAGCGGCAACGGAATGCATTAATACATTCCGCCCATTCCGCCTTGCGGCACCGGCGCGGGTTCTTTTTCGGGAATGTCCGCAACGATGCTTTCCGTCGTCAGGAAAATCGAAGCAACGGACGCAGAGTTTTCCAGCGCGCTTCTCGTAACCTTGGTCGGGTCGATGATGCCCGCTTTCACCATATCGGTATATTCGTTGGTCAGCGCGTTGAAACCGTAGTTGGGTTTCTTGGATCTGAGAACTTCATGCAAAATGACCGAGCCGTCCAGCCCCGCATTGTTGGCAATCTGTTTCAAAGGCGCTTCCACGGCTTTCAGAACGATGTTTGCACCCGTTCTTTCGTCGCCGCTGAGCGTTGCAACGTACTTTTTCAGTGCGGGAACGGTGGAAAGGAGCGCAATGCCGCCGCCCGGAACGATACCTTCCTGCACCGCAGCGCGCGTCGCGTTCAGCGCGTCTTCGATACGCAGTTTCTTTTCTTTCATTTCCACTTCCGTCGCCGCGCCCACGTTGATGACCGCTACGCCGCCCGCGAGTTTTGCAAGTCTTTCCTGCAATTTTTCTCTGTCATAATCGGACGTCGTTTCCGCGATCTGCGCTTTGATGGACTGCTTTCTCGCTTCGATTGCCGCGGGATCGCCCGCACCGTCAATAATGGTCGTGTTGTCTTTATCGACCTTGACCGTGCCCGCTCTGCCCAGCATATCGGGGGTTACGTCTTTGAATTCGTAGCCGACGTCGGAGGAAATCACCGTGCCGCCCGTCAGTACCGCGATATCTTCAAGCATCGCTTTTCTTCTGTCGCCGAAGCCAGGAGCTTTTACCGCCACGCAGTTGAACACGCCTTTCAGCTTGTTGACGACCAGCGCGGCAAGCGCGTCGCCTTCCACGTCTTCCGCGATGATAAGAAGTCTCTGTCCCTGCTGCGCGATCGGTTCGATCACGGGCAGAATTTCCTGAATGGAGGAGATTTTCTTATCGGTAATGAGGATCACGGGGGATTCCAGCACCGCTTCCATCTTATCGGTATTGGTTACCATGTAGGCCGAAGCATAGCCGCGGTCGAACTGCATGCCTTCCACGGTGGTGAGTTCGGTTTTCATGGTCTTGCTTTCTTCAATGGTGATCACGCCGTCCTTGCCGACTTTTTCCATCGCTTCGGAAATCAGTTCGCCGACCGATTCGTCGCCTGCGGAAATCGCAGCAACCTGCGTGATGGACTTCTTGTCGCTGACGGGCTGGGAAAGTTTTTTCAGTTCGTTCACCGCAACTTCAACCGCGCCCGAAATGCCTTTTTTCAAAATGATGGGATTTGCGCCCGCCGCTACGTTTTTCAGCCCTTCTTCGATCATCGCCTGCGCGAGGACAACCGCCGTCGTCGTGCCGTCGCCCGCCACGTCGTTGGTCTTGGTGGAAACTTCTTTCACCAGCTGCGCGCCCATGTTTTCGAACGCGTCTTCCAGTTCGATGTCCTTCGCAATGGTCACGCCGTCGTTCGTGATCAGCGGTGCGCCGTATTTTTTATCGAGAACCACGTTTCTGCCTTTCGGTCCCAACGTGATTTTTACCGTATCCGCAAGCGTGTTTACGCCCTTTTGTAAAGCCTTTCTCGCTTCTTCGCCGTTTTTAATCTGTTTAGCCATAATCAGTTTGCCTCCCTTAAAATTATTCTACTATCGCGAGGATGTCGCTCTGACGGATGATCGTAAATTCTTTTCCGTCAACTTTGAATTCGCTGCCCGCGTATTTGGAATAGAGCACCACATCGCCCACTTTGACCTGCATGGTAACTTCCTTGCCGTCGATCACTCCGCCGGGGCCAACCGCAACGACTTTCGCCGTCTGCTGTTTCTCCTGCGCCGCGGTGGGGAGTATGAATCCGCTCTTTGTTTTTTCTTCGATTTCCGTAGCTTCCACTACGACTTTGTCAAATAAAGGTTTTATCGTCATGTCTTTCTCCTCCAAAGAATTCTGTTTTAGCACTCTTTACTTTCAAGTGCTAAATATAATTATATACATAAAAATGCATTTGTCAACGAAATAAATCAAAATTTTAAGAAATTTTTGTCGATTGTTTCATTCGGTTGTTGTCAAAGCGGAAAATATATGATATGATAAATAAAAAGCGAGCAGAGGGGACTTTTACAAATGGATAAATGGGACAAAAGATTTATGGAGCTTGCCGAAACGGTCGCCGGTTGGTCGAGTTGCTATCAGGAAAACCGTCATGTCGGTGCGGTTGTGGTAAGAGACAAGCGCATTCTGACTACGGGATATAACGGCGCGCCCGCGGGAATAAAAAGCTGTGTGGAACGGGGCGAGTGTTTAAGGCGTAAGAAAAATATTCCCAGCGGCACGATGCAGGAAGTTTGCTATGCGGTCCATGCCGAGCAGAACGCCATCATTCAGGCTGCAAAACTGGGGGTGAGCTTGCAGGACGCAACGCTTTATTGCACGCATCAGCCTTGCGTGATCTGCGCGAGAATGATCATCAATTCCGGTGTGAAGAAAGTGATTTATAAACACGGATATCCCGATGCGTTTGCAATGGAACTTTTCAAGGAATCGGGTGTGGAGATCGTCCGCTTTGAAGAATAAGGAAAAACTGAGTTCAGAATATGGTTCGCGCCGCGGAAAGTTTTCCGCGGCGCGAAATCTGCATAGTAAAACAGTTGATTTTTGCCTTTGAATGTGGTATTTTAAAAAAGCGGTTCAAACATATTATATATACCGATCAATAATCGACCGCAATTGCCCGCGTACCGAAAGGGGCTTGCGAGGCGGTCTTGCCCGCAGGGGTGCGTAGCATGGCGGAGCACCAAACCGTTGTAAACGGTTTTCGTAGTAAAGGTAAATTAAATAGATAAATAGAAGGAAGCGTATCGAAGCGGTCATAACGAGGCGGTCTTGAAAAGCACTTGAAATCAAGCAGTCAAACCTTATCCCGCATTTCTACAACAGAAATGGAATTTCGGCAAATTTGCCCCGTAAGCGATTGATTTTATCCCATATCTTGTGGTAAAATAGATATTGTCAAAGCGGTCAATTTGACAGCGGTTTTTCTACAAATCGTCGGCAGCGACCAAAATTTCTACAAACTTTTCTACAAATTGCGAATCAAGCAGTCAAAATTTGTAGAAACGCAAAACTGAATCAAAAATTGCCGAAAAATCGGCGATTTTAACATGGAAGGTTGGCAGAGAGGTCGATGGCACCAGTCTTGAAAACTGGAGACCTGCAAGGGTCCGGGGGTTCAAATCCCTCACCTTCCGCCACAAGCACCCAATTTGAACCCAAGCGGTTGAGATTGAGTGTTTTTTCTATTTTCGCTATGTTTGCACAATTCCATTAAATCGGTTTTATCTAATTTAACCTTCGTCGGCGTATTCGGCGAAGTATTGTAGAAGATATAAACGCAATCGCCGAAAGAAATCCGTCTATCGCTTTTCGTACTTGCTTTTGCTCTTTTTTGAGTAGTGCAAGTGCATCGGACTTTTTCAAACCCTCGTTAAACTTTTCCGTAACCGCAACGGCAAGTTTGTCAATAATGCTCGGTTGCAATACATACTCAACCGTCTTGCCGAATACCAAATTTTCCAACTTTTCTTTGGTAATGTTGGACTTGTTGCATTGTTCTTTGTGGAGTTTTCGGTTAAAGCATTTGTAGTAGTGGTAGACTTTTCCCGTATGGCTTGTTCCCTCCTCGGCGGTCATAAG
>CALVXL010000008.1 GCA_944369635.1 uncultured Clostridia bacterium | reverse complement strand
TCGTCGCGGAACCGCCGGGAAAGAAACTGCAAAAACTTTCTCTCTTGAGCGGCGGCGAGCAGGCGCTAACGGCGATAGCGATACTCTTTTCTATTCTGCGCCTGCGTCCCATGCCGTTTTGCGTGCTCGACGAGATCGAAGCTGCGCTCGACGAAGCCAACGTCGACCGCTTTGCGCGTTATCTTAAAAAGTTTTCCAACGAAACGCAGTTTATCGTCATCACGCACAGAAAGCCGACGATGGAACTTGCCGACGCGCTCTTCGGCGTGACCATGCAGGAAAAGGGCGTGTCCAAGCTCGTTTCCGTCAAACTGAGCGACATCACCGAAACCGACATCGCATAAACCGGATAAAAAGGGTAAAAATAATACCGAAAGGAAAGAAATATGGGCTTTTTCTCCAAACTGAAAGAGGCGCTCAAAAAGACGAAAAATTCGCTTGCGGCGAAGCTGACCGATCTTTTTTCGCGCAATAAACTCGGCAACGAATTTTACGAGGATCTGGAAGAAATTCTGATCGCTTCCGACGTAAGCGTCCGCACGGCGGACGACATCGTGGAGGCAATAAAAGAGCGCGCCATCGAGGAAAAATGCCGCGATAAAGATTACGTCGTCGGGCTTTTGAAAGAGGCGATCTACGATAAACTTACGGCTGCGGAGCCTTTGGAAATCTGCACGCCCGCAGTCATTATGGTTGTCGGCGTCAACGGCGTCGGCAAGACCACGTCCATCGGCAAGCTCGCCAATCTTTACGCAAAAGACGGGTTTTCCGTCACCATCGCCGCGGCGGATACATTCCGCGCGGCGGCAAGCGAACAGCTTTCCGTGTGGGCGGACAGGGCAAAAGTCCGCATCGTCAAACACGCGGAGGGCGCGGACCCTTCCGCCGTCGTGTACGACGCGGTCAGCTCCGTGAAAGCGAAAAATACCGATATTCTCATCATCGACACGGCGGGCAGACTGCACGTGAAAGCCAACCTTATGGAAGAGCTTAAAAAGATGGATCGCGTGGTCAACCGCGAATTTCCCGAAGCCAACTTTTATAAAATCATCGTGCTCGACGCGAGCACGGGACAGAACGCCTACAACCAGGTGGAGGCGTTTAAGGACGACGTCGGGCTGGACGGTATCATTCTGACCAAGCTGGACGGCACGGCGAAGGGCGGATTTGTGGTTTCCCTTTGTTCCGAACTGGAAGTTCCCGTCGTTTACGTCGGTACGGGCGAAAAGATAGACGATATCGAAGAGTTTGACGCAGAAGAATTCGTCGACGCACTGTTTGAATAAAGATTTTCTGTTTGTCGGGGGGCTTATGGATACGGAGAACGGGAAAATTATTGCAACGCGGGCTAAAAGACTGAAAGCAGGGGTTATTTTCGGCGGGATCTTGTTGGTTTTGGTCTGCCCGCTTATCGTCTGTCTTGCGCTATATTCGGATCAAAAATCGGATGTCGCAATATACAGTGTGGTAACGGTAGCGTTGTTTTTTGTATTGATCTGGCGCATTGTCGAGCTATGCACCTTGCCGAAAATTTATATTTTGTTTAAAGACGGCAGGTTTTATCTTTATCCCGATAAAAAAACGGTAATCAAACTTTATCCTCACGAAATAACAAAGGTAACGTGCAAACATTATTCGGGAGGGAAATATCGTCATTACGCAGCACGTCGGGAAAACTTTACGTAATGCACAGCAAAGGGTCCACGACGTTCCGATTTGTCGAGTACGTGGATTTGGTTTGTAGCGACATGGGGAAAATCATCGGCGAAGCGGAAGGCGGCAAGCCTTTCGCGCCTGAAAACGGGGAAGATTGGCAAGATTGATTTTGCTTTTGTTGCGGCGTATTGTGTAAAAACGCTTGACAACGTTGAAAAAATAATGTAAACTGCATGGTGTAAAGCAAAAATGCTTTACACCTTTCTTTTTTCCGCCGCGGCAATTTGTTTTGCGCTGGTTTTAATGTAAGATCAGGCAAAGCGGACGGAAGAATTTGGGGGAAAACATGGCGAAGGAACTTTATTACGCGGAACTGTTCGAGCAGTACGAAAAACTGCTCAATCCGAACAGGAGAAAGATCGCGTACGAATATTATATTCTCGATCTGTCGCTGGGGGAAATTGCGGAAAGCAACGGCATATCGCGGCAGGGCGTGAACGACGCGCTTCGCAAGGCAAAGGAACAGCTCATCGGGCTGGAGGACGCTTTGCACCTTGCAAAAAAGACGGCGGCGCTCGCGGCGTTCGGCGAAAGGCTGAAAGGAGAAAACCAAGTTCTTTACGAGGAATTTCTCCGCACGATAAAGGATTGATTTATGGCACAGTTTGCAACGTTAAGCGAAAAATTGAATCATATCTTTTCCAAGCTGACCAAACGCGGCAGGTTGACGGAGCTGGAGATAAAGACGGCGATGCGGGAAGTGCGCATCGCGCTTTTGGAAGCCGACGTCAGCCTTTCGGTGGCGAAGGATTTCATCGCAAAGGTCAGCGAAAAGGCTGTGGGACAGGAGATATTGAAAAGCCTCAGTCCCGCGCAGCAGGTGATCAAGATCGTCAATGAAGAGCTCATCGCGCTGATGGGCAGCACCAACGCAAAGCTGGAAGTCGCCAGCAAGCCGCCCACGATCATCATGATGTGCGGGTTGCAGGGCGCGGGCAAAACGACGTTCTGCGGCAAGCTCGGCATGCTTTTGAAAAAGCAGGGTAAAAAGCCCTTGCTCGTCGCCTGCGACGTCTACCGTCCCGCGGCGATCACACAGCTCAAGGTCGTCGGCGAAAAGGTCGGCGTGGAAGTCTTTGAAAAAGGGCAGGGCAATCCCGTCAAAATCGCGCGGGAAGGCGTAAAGTACGCGCAAAGTTACGGGTTCGACACCGTTATCATCGATACGGCTGGGCGGCTTCAGATCGACGAGCAGCTCATGCAGGAGCTGGAGAACATCAAAAAGGAAGTGAACCCGACAGAAATTCTTTTGACCGTGGACGCGATGACGGGGCAGATCGCCGTAGACGTTGCGGATACCTTCAATAAGCGGCTGGAAGTTACGGGTTTGATTCTGACCAAGCTGGACGGCGACACCCGCGGCGGCGCAACGCTCTCCATCAAGGCGGTCACGGGCAAGCCCGTCAAGTTCTGCGGTACGGGCGAAAAGCTCGGGGATATCGAGCCGTTTTATCCCGACAGAATGGCGAGCCGCATTCTCGGCATGGGGGACGTATTATCCCTCATCGAAAAAGCGGAAAACGCAATTTCCGAAGAGCAGGCGAAGAAGTTCGAAAAGAAATTCCGCGAAAATTCCTTTACGCTGGAAGATTACCTCGTGCAGTTCGACGCGATGAAGAAAATGGGCGGGATCAAAGATATTCTTTCCATGATGCCCGGCAATAAACTGAAAATTTCCGACGCCGATATCGATGAAAAGAAGATCGAGCAGATCAAGGCGATCATTCACTCGATGACGCCCAAAGAACGGCGCGATCCGAACATCATCAATTTTTCGCGCAAAAACAGGATAGCGCGCGGCTCGGGCACGACGGTGCAGGACATCAACAAACTGCTCAAACAATTCGAGCAGACCAAGCAGATGATGAAGCAGATGAAGAACAATAAAATGTTCAGATTTTGATATAAAAAATATTTTTTCAAGGAAAAAGGAGAAAAGACAATGGCAGTAAAAATGAGATTGACAAGACTCGGCGACAAAAAGAGCCCGTTTTATCGTATCGTGGTGACGGACAGCAGAAACGCGCGCGACGGCGCATATATCGATCAGGTGGGACATTACGATCCGACCAGAGTGCCCGCGGAAGTGGTGATCGACGCGGATAAGGCAAAGGATTGGATTTCCAAGGGCGTACAGCCGACGGAAACCGTGAAATCGCTTCTCGTCGCACAGGGAATCATCGAGAAACCCACCAAGCTTTCCGCTCCCAGAACCAAGACCAGAAAATCCAAGAAATAAGTCTTGACGAGAGGGATTTAAAATGTTGGAATTAGTTAAGTACATTATCGCGCAGTTCGCGGAAAAGCCCGAAGAGATCGAGTACAAGGTGGAAGAAAACGACAACAGCGTGGAAATCACCGTCGTGCTTTCGGAATCGGATATGGGCAAGGTTATCGGCAGACAAGGCAAGATCGCCAAGGCGATGAGGACGATCGTCAAAGCCGCTTCCGCGAAGGAAAATAAAAAATACACCGTCGAAATCAAAGAAAGAGAAGAGGCGTAATGGTAGATAAGCTTGTCATCGGCGAAGTGCTGAAACCGCAGGGTATTTTAGGCGCGCTCAAAGTCAAGCCGTATGTGGACGACGTAAGGCGTTTTTCCTCGCTGAAAAAGGTCTATGTCGACGACGCCGAATATAAGGTCATCAAAACGACGATCGCCGCCGACGCGGTGATCGTTATGCTTTCGGGCGTTGCGGACAGGAACGCCGCGGAACTTTTCCGCGGAAAATTCCTCAAAGTGGAGCGGGAGGATGCCGCCCCTCTCGAAGAGGGCAGATTTTACGTCGTGGACGTTCTGGGTTGCGACGTAGTCAGCGAAAAAGGCGAAACTTTCGGAAAGGTTACCGACATTCAAAGTAAGAGTTATGCCGATATTTACACCCTGCGCGCTCCCGACGGACGGGAAATTATGTTTCCGCTTCTCAAAGACGTGCTGGTGAAGATCGACGTCGAAAAAGGCGTGGTCATTGTGGACGGCAAGCGTTTTTCCGAGGTGGCGGTCTATGAAAATTGACATTTTGACGTTGTTCCCCGAAATGTTTGTTCCTTTAAGGGAAAGCATTATCGGCAGGGCGGTGGCGGGCGGCAAAATCGAAATCAACGTGACGAACATCAGGGATTTTTCTCTCGATAAACATAAAAAGTGCGACGATTATCCTTACGGCGGCGGCGCGGGCATGGTCATGATGCCGCAACCCATCGCCTCGGCGATCGAGTTTGTCGATCCCGAGCATAAGGCAAGGCGCATATATCTTTCGCCCAAGGGGAGGACGTTCAGCCAGAAAATGCTGGGACGGCTGTCCTCTTATTCGCATATCGTCCTTTTGTGCGGGCATTACGAAGGGGTGGATCAGCGGGTGCTGGATCTTTGTATCGACGAGGAAATTTCGCTGGGAGACTTCGTTTTAACAGGCGGCGAATTGCCTGCTATGGTCGTCGCCGATTGCCTTGCGCGCTTTCAGGGCGGCGTACTGAGCGAGGGCTCGCTCGTGGACGAAAGTTTCACCAACGGGCTTTTGGAGTACCCGCAGTATACCCGCCCGCAGAATTTCCGCGGGCTGGAAGTTCCCGAAGTTTTGGTTTCGGGCGATCACGGAAAAGTGGACGCGTGGCGGTTGGAACAGTCGGAAAAATTGACCAAAGAATTGCGTCCCGATCTATGGGAGGAAAAAAAGCGTTGAAAC
>CALVXL010000007.1 GCA_944369635.1 uncultured Clostridia bacterium | reverse complement strand
AAGAAAAGGGCGTGGAAGCGGCGTGCACGTACTTCTATCAGATGTGCATTAAAAACAATTACATACAAAAGACCGCTATCGACAGAAACCTGAAATGGGAATATAAAGACGGCGATAATATTCTGGAAATCACCATCAACCTTTCCAAACCCGAAAAGGACAATAAGGAAATCGCCAAACTGCTCACGGTGAAAAAGAGCGATAAACCCAAATATCCCAAGTGCCTGCTTTGCAAGGAAAACGAAGGGTTCGAGGGCAGCCTTTCTCACCCCGCAAGGGAAAATATCCGCACCGTCAAGCTCAATTTGGCGGGGGAAGACTGGTTTGTACAGTATTCGCCTTACGCATATTACGACGAACACTGCATCGCCATTTCTTATCATCACGTGCCGATGAACGTCAACGCCAAAACGGTGAGAAAGCTCGCCGATTTTGTGGACGTGTTTCCCAACTATATGATCGGCTCGAATGCGTCTTTGCCGATTGTCGGCGGTTCGATTCTGAATCACGAACATTTTCAGGGCGGCGTGCATTTAATGCCAATGCATAAAGCAAAGATCAAATACCCGATGAAAAGCGCGAAATATCCGAACGTAAAAGTCGGTATTCTCGACTGGTATAACAGCGTGGTGCGTATGCAGTCGGCGGACCGCGAAAGCGTCATCGCCCTCGCGGGGGAAATCGTGGAAGCGTGGAAAGGATATTCCGATGCGGAAAACGAAATTATCGCATTCACGGGTGAAACCCCGCATAATGCTTCCTCGCCCATCGTGAGAATGGTGGACGGAGAATACAGCATCGATCTGATTCTGCGCAATAACCGCACCGACGAACGCTATCCCGACGGTATTTTCCATGCGCATCCCGAATATCACAATATCAAAAAGGAGGGAATCGGACTTATCGAGGCGATGGGATTGTTCATTCTTCCCGGCAGATTGAAAAAACAGCTTAAAATGATCGCCGATATTCTCTGCGGAAACGAAGCGTACGACGAAAAGGCGCTTTCCGATCCGGAAAATTATCTCTACGTGCACCGCAATATGATCAAGACGTTGAAAGAAAATTTCAAGGGCGGCGATTTCGAAGCGGCGCATGAAGCGGTTGTCGATTACGTCAACAAGACGTGCAGGAACATACTCGACAATACCGCGGTATTCAAAAAAGACGAAAAAGGCGTCAGGGGATTCAAAAATTTTCTGGCGAGCATTAACATAACGGAGGGCTAATATGAAAAAAATCCTTGTAACGGGCGGCGCGGGTTATATCGGCTCGCATACGCTCATCGAACTCATCAAAAGCGATTACGACCCTATCGTCGTAGACAATCTTTCCAACAGCAAGCTGGAAGCGGTGCGGCGCGTGGAGAAGATCACGGGTAAAAAATTGACCTTCATCAAAGCCGATCTCCTCGATAAAGACGCGCTCGTCAAGATCTTTACCGATTACAAATTCGAATCCGTCATCAATTTCGCGGGCTTCAAGGCGGTGGGCGAATCGGTCGCAAAACCGCTGGAATATTACAACAACAACTTGACGGGCATGCTAAATCTCTTGTTCGTCATGCGCGATTTCGGCGTAAAGAACATCGTTTTCAGTTCTTCCGCCACCGTGTACGGCGATCCCGAAGAAGTGCCCATTAAGGAAAGCGCAAAGACGGGCGGCACGACCAATCCGTACGGCAGCAGCAAGCTCTTTATCGAGTATTTCCTCAAAGACCTTTATAAGGCGGATAACAGCTTCAACATCGCCATCTTAAGGTATTTCAACCCCGTCGGCGCACACGAATCGGGTATGATCGGGGAAGACCCGCGCGGCATTCCCAACAACCTTTGCCCGTATATTCTGAAAGTCGCCATCGGCGAACTTCCGAAACTCCGTATTTTCGGAAACGACTACGATACTCCCGACGGAACGGGCGTGCGCGATTATATACACGTCGTGGACCTCGCGCGTGCGCACGTTCTGGCGATTAAAAAGCTGGAAACCAAACCGGGGCTTATCATCGCCAACATCGGAACGGGCGTGGGATACAGCGTGCTCGACATGGTCAAGGCGTTTTCCAAAGCCGTCGGTCACGATATTCCCTATGAAATCGTCGGCCGCCGTCCGGGGGATATCGCCGCTTGCTACGCCGATCCGTCCTATGCCTACGAATTGCTCGGGTTCAAGGCGGAAAAGAATCTGGACGACATGTGCCGCGACAGCTGGAACTGGCAGCAGAAAAACCCGCACGGTTACGAAGAATAAAAACGAAAATATTGCAATTTCGACAAAAAGCCGCTTTTTCGAAAGCGGCTTTTTTGCGTATTTTTGTAAAAAGCGCAAATTTTGATATTTATAAAATTGCAAATATCGCATAAAAGTGATAAAATAAAGAAAAAACGAGGTAAAACGAATGAACTTCGGTTACGTAAAGACATGCGCCGCCACGCCGAAAGTGCGGGTCGCGGATGTCGAATTCAATAAACTCGGCATTTTGCGTGCGGTCAGCGAAGCGCGCGAAAACGGCGCGGCTCTTCTGGTGTTGCCGGAACTCTGTCTTACGGGGTATACCTGCGGCGATCTTTTTTACAGCGACGTTCTTTTAAACGGCGCGCGCCGCGCGCTGGCGGAAATCGCCGCCGCCACCAAAGAAAGCGATCTTTTATTCTTTGTCGGTCTGCCGCTCAAAAAGGACGGGCTCATCTACAACTGCGCCGCCGCCCTCAATCGGGGAAAGGTGCTGGCGTTTGTGCCGAAAACATATATCCCGAATTATTGGGAATTTTATGAAAAACGTTATTTTGCCTCCTGTCCTGCGGAAAACGGCGTCGTTTCCTTCGGCGGAGAGGACGTGGCTTTCGGGAAAAAAGTTATTTTTCAGGCGCAGGGGTTTGAAAATTTCACCGTTTCCGCGGAAATCTGCGAAGATCTCTGGGCGGTTACGCCGCCGTCGTCGCAGCACGCTTTAGTGGGGGCGAACATCGTCGTCAACCTTTCCTGCAGCGACGAAACGGTCGGCAAGTCGGAATACCGCCGCAGTCTCGTTTCTTCCCATTCGGCGAAAATCGTCGCGGGATACGTCTATGCCGACAGCGGGGACGGCGAATCGAGCACCGATATGGTGTTTGCCGGGGACAACCTCATCGCGGAAAACGGTAAAATTTTGCAGGCAGGGGAACTCTTTCATAACGGCGCGTTGTACGCGCAGATCGACGTCGATTACATCGCTTACGAAAGAAGCCGCCTTTATAATCACAATTACGCGCCGCAAAGCGGATATGTGAAAATTCCCTTTTCCTATGACGACAGTATTTCCGTGCTTACCAGGAGCTATCCGAAAACGCCCTTTGTGCCGACCGATAAAAACGAACTTTCTTCCCGCGCGGAACTCATTTTGACCATGCAGGCGGCGGGACTTAAAAAACGGATCGAACACGTACGGGCAAAAACGGTGGTCATCGGGCTTTCCGGCGGACTGGACAGCACCCTTGCTTTACTTGTTGCCGTGCGGGCAATGAAGGCTTGCGGACGGGATAACAAGGATATTTTAGGCGTTACCATGCCTTGTTTCGGCACGACTTCGCGCACCCTCGATAATACGGTAAAACTTGCGCGCGCCCTTAAAATCACGCTTAAAAAAATCAACATATCCAAAGCCGTCGAGCGGCATTTAAAGGATATTTCGCACCCCCTCGATCTCTATGACGCCGCCTATGAAAACGCGCAGGCGCGCGAGCGCACGCAAGTCATCATGGATATCGCAAATTCCACGGGCGGACTTGTGGTCGGCACGGGGGATCTGTCGGAACTTGCGCTCGGCTGGGCTACCTACAACGGCGATCATATGTCGATGTACGGCGTCAACGCGTCGGTTCCTAAAACGTTGGTTCGTTACCTTGTGGAACATACGGCTATGATTTCGCCGGGCAAATTGAAAACGGTGCTTATGAACATTCTGGCAACGCCCGTCAGTCCCGAACTTTTGCCCGCGGAAAACGGGGAGATCTCGCAAAAGACGGAAGAGCTGGTGGGACCTTATATCCTGCACGATTTCTTCCTCTATTATCTTCTCAGAGCGGGATTCCCGCCGCGCAAGGTATATGCCGTGGCAGTCAAGACGTTTAACGGAGATTTTACGCCCAAAACTATTTATAAATGGCTGGAAACCTTTATCCGTCGGTTTTTCTCTCAGCAATTCAAGCGTTCTTGTCTTCCCGACGGCGTGAAGATCGGTTCGGTTTCCTTATCCCCGCGCGGAGATTGGCGTATGCCCAGCGACGCACAGGCGGCGCTGTGGCTCAGAGAGCTGGAAGAAATCAAAGATTCGGTAAGATAATATGAAAGAAAGAAATTATATCAGGGCGACGGTAAGCGAAAAGTGTGAACGCAGTCTGGAAGCGGGACACCTTTGGGTGTATGCGGAGGAAATTTCTTCGCTCAGCGGCGGTTACGAAAACGGCGATCTCGTGGACGTCGTCGGCAAAAAGGGGAAATTTCTCGGGACGGGGTTCATCAACGACTGTTCAAAAATCCGTATCCGCGTGATATCCCGCAATGCAAACGATTTGTTTGACGAAGCCTTTTACCGCCGCAGGATAGAATACGCCTGGCAATACCGTAAGACCGTGCTGTGCGGCGACGTAGACGCCTGCCGCGTCATATTCGGGGAAGCGGATATGTTTCCGGGGCTCACCGTCGACAAGTTCGGCAACGTGCTGGTAGCGCAGGTGCTTTCCTTGGGCATCGATAAAATCAAAGGGATGATTTTCAGATTGCTCGTAGAAGTCCTCGAAGCCGACGGCTATCCTGTCGACGGCGTTTACGAACGCAACGACGTATCCATTCGCCGCCTGGAAGGGTTGGAAGAATATACGGGATATTATTCTTTGGAAGGAAAAAATCCTGTCGCGCAAAAGACCTATATCGTGGAAAACGGCATAAAATATGTCGTCGATTTTGTCAACGGGCAAAAGACGGGTTTTTTCCTCGATCAGCGCTTTAACCGTTTAAGGGTGGCAAAGCTCGCGAAGGATAAGGACGTGCTCGATTGTTTTACGCATACGGGTTCTTTCGCGCTGAACGCCGCCAAAGGCGGCGCAAAGAGCGTACTTGCCGCGGATATTTCCGAAACGGCGATCGAAACCGCGAGGGAAAACGCCGCGCTCAACGGTCTGCAGGATAAAATCGCTTTTGAAGTGATCGACGTCTTCGCGCTGTTGCCGCGGCTGGAAGAGGAAAAGAGAAAGTTCGATCTCGTCGTGCTCGACCCGCCCGCTTTTACGAAGTCGAGAAAGACCGTCGATTCCGCTATGCGCGGCTATAAGGAAATCAACTACCGCGGTTTGCGGCTTACAAAGCGCGGGGGGTATTTTGCCACGTGCTCCTGCTCGCACTTTGCCACGGAAGAACTTTTCATAAAAATGTTAAAGGAAGCCGCGCGGCAGGCGGGCGTGCAGCTCAGGCAGATTGAAAGCGCGCAACAATCGCCCGATCACCCGATCTTATGGAACGTTCCCGAAACCGATTATCTTAAATTTTTTACGTTTCAGGTCGTATGATCGCCGCTTTCGCCGCAACTACTTTGCCGCAAAAGACAAATCTTTTCATAAAATATTTTTTAATTCCGCCGCAATTTTTGCGGCGGAAAAATTTTTTTAAAATTATGTAAAATATCTTGACAAATTAAAATTATGTGGTATAATAATAGTAATCATTACTGATAAGGAGTTTTTCAAATGGCAGACACGCGGACTGCGGCGCGGCGTTCCTATCCGCGGGACGTCGTGGTGCGGGTATTAAACGAATCATACGATCACCCGACGGCGTATACCGTTTACGAGCGCGCGAGGAAGATCAAGCCCGATATCAGCAGGGGTACGGTTTACCGCAATCTGAAACTGCTTACCGAAAGCAGCGAAGCGTTGCTTTTGGAAACGGGCGGGGAATTCGCGCATTACGACGGGCATACGGAAGAGCATTCGCATTTTGTATGCAAGAAGTGCGGCGAGATCACGGATATCTTCGCAAAGCCGCGGGTTCCTGAGGAAATTTCAGAAATGGGATTGGTTGTGACCGAGGAAAAGTGTATTTACTACGGTTACTGCAATAAATGTAAAGAAAAAGATAAAAAAAAGGAGAAGAAATTATGAAAAAGTTTGTTTGTTCGGTTTGCGGTTATGTTTACGAGGGAGAAAGCGCTCCCGATTTTTGCCCCGTTTGCAAGGCGCCTAAGGAAAAGTTTACGGAACAGGTCGGCATGAGCTGGGCTGCGGAACACGTGGTCGGCGTCGCTTCCGACGTTGCGGAAGACATCAAAAACGATCTCCGCATGAACTTCAACGGCGAATGCTCGGAAGTGGGCATGTATCTTGCGATGAGCCGCGTTGCCTTCAGAGAAGGTTATCCCGAAATCGGTTTGTATTATGAAAAGGCCGCGTATGAAGAGGCTGAACACGCCGCCAAATTTGCGGAACTTCTCGGCGAAGTGGTAACGCCGTCCACCAAGAAAAATCTCGAACTCAGAGTTGCGGCGGAAAACGGCGCTACGGCGGGCAAAGCCGACCTCGCAAAGAGAGCGAAAGCCGCCAATCTCGACGCCATCCACGATACCGTTCACGAAATGGCGCGCGACGAAGCCCGTCACGGCAAGGCTTTCGAAGGGCTGCTGAACAGATATTTCAACAAATAAGTTTTCATTTTTCAAAAGGCGGCGCATCTGCGCCGCCTTATTTTTTGTTCTTCGGCTGAAATGCGGCGCGGCGAGTTCGTTTGCAAATTTGTCTGTTTCGTGATAAAATAAAATCATGGATAAAAAATTCGAAATCAACATCGATTCGATCTGCATTGAAGGCGAGCGGAAAAAAGTAAAAAATCTGCATCTTCGCATCACCGCCACGGGAAAAGTAAAATTAAGCGCGCCGCTTTATGTTTCCGATGCGGAAATCGGAAAGTTTGTGACGGAAAAACTCGATTGGCTGAAAAAACATCTGAAAACGAGCAGAACGGAGGAATTTTGGAAGTTCGATCAGGGCGGATACGTGCTTATATTCGCTGAGCCCTATAAAATCGTATATAATGCGCAAAAAAATGCCGTTTCAAATGGAATTATTTTTTTGAAAACTTCTTACGACGTACGCGAAACCGCACTCAAAGCGCAGCTGAAAAAGATTTTGAAAAAGAAAACGGAAGAAAGATTGCCTTTCTGGGAAGAAAAGACGGGACTTTATGCGTCGTCTTTCGTCATTCGGGACATGACCACGCGCTGGGGAACCTGCAATGTAAAGACGCGCCGTATCTGTATCAATTTGCAACTCGTCAAAAAGCGGGAAGAATGTCTTGATTATATTCTCGTCCATGAACTCGGGCACATTATTAACCGTTTTCACGACAAGCGGTTTTATAATTATATGAACTATAATTTCCCCGATTATAAAAGGGTTAAAAAGTCGCTCGGCGAACCTTGACGGCAGTCCGTAACAATTTCAATCGCTGTCTTCATACAATGAAACGATGACAGATATGCGATACATAAGAAAAGGAGGAACTTTTTTATGTCATGGAATTGTTATAACAACGACGAACGTTCGCGTCGCGACAGGGATGTCGTGATCGTTCCCACGCCGGTTATCGGACCTATGGGACCTCGCGGTTTTACCGGTCCTACGGGCGCCACCGGCGCCACGGGTGCCACGGGCGCTACCGGTCCGCAGGGGCCTGTCGGTGATACGGGAGCACAGGGTCCGCAGGGTATTCAGGGGCTTGTCGGCGCAACGGGCGCTACGGGCGCCACGGGTGCAACGGGCGCACAAGGTATTCAGGGCGTAACGGGTGAAACCGGCGCAACGGGAGCAACGGGCGCCACGGGCGCCACCGGACCTACCGGGCCGACCGGTCCTACGGGTCCCGCGGGTGAACAAGGTATTCAGGGGCTTACCGGTGATACGGGCGCCACGGGCGCTACAGGTGCAACAGGCGCTACCGGAGCCACGGGCGCAACGGGTGCGCAAGGCATTCAGGGGCTTACCGGCGATACGGGTGCAACGGGCGCAACGGGAGCCACCGGTCCCACGGGTGCAACGGGTACTGCGGATGCGCTTACGGCGGGCGACGCAACGGAATCGGTTGCAACCAATACACCGCTTACGCTTACACAGCTTGCCGCATCGCCCGATACGACGATGTCCGTATCTTCCAATAATATCGACGCGCCTGCGGGCACGTATTTGCTGATCTATGCGTTCAGCGGAACGTCGCAGACGGCGGGCGATATCGTGGTGCAGTTAAGAGACAATACGACTGAAATACCCGATGCATCCGTCACCGTTTACGGAGATACTTCTCAGAGTGCAAGCGGCGGCAATTCAACGGTATATACCGCAGCCGCGCCCGCGCAATTCAACCTTTACAATGCTTCGGCAAACACTGTCGATTTCACGGACGTAACGCTTACCGCATTGCGGCTCGTTTAACAAAAAAGAACCCGAATTTCGGGTTCTTTTTTTGCGTTTGGAAAGAAACAATGCGCGATCAAAATTATTTCCCCAATTTATATTGCATGGGCGTCTTGCCCGTTACTTTTTTAAATTGCACGGAGAAATGCGCGGGAGAATTGAAACCGCAATTCAAGGCGGCGTCGGTCACGGAAAAACCTTGTTTCAGCATTTTTCCCGCTTGGTCTATCCGATAGCGCATCAGGTATTCCATGGGCGACATGGAAGTGTATCGCGTAAAGATCACGCAGAAATAGCTTCGTCCGATTCCGATATGATCGGCGATTTTCTGTACGGAAATATCTTCGTTGAATCTGTTTTTGATATATTGAATGGCGGCGTCGGCATATTCTACGGCGACGCTTTTCAATTTTTGCAGATTACCTTCATTTTTCGAGAGCAGAAGTGCCATCAGTTCGTAAGTTTTTCCCGTTGCGGCGAGGTGGTCGGCAAAAGTATTCTTTTGAAGATGAAATTCGATGCGTTCGAATAATTTTATTATTCTTTCGTCGCCGTAATAGATGACGGGCGATTGTGTGCAAAGTCCCGCTCTTTCGATCAGTTTTTTTGCCGAAGCGCCGTCTATTCCGATCCAATAATAAATATAGGGATCTTTCGGATCAGCCTTGTAGGAAAGCAAAACGTTTTTCGGCAGGTAGAAAAGATCGCCGCGCTTTAAGACGTATTTTTTACCGTCAATTTCGTAATAGCCTTTTCCGCCGATGACGTATTGCAACACGTGTTCGGTTTTAAAATAAGGGCCTTGCCTGTGTCGGGGATCAGCGTCCTGAAAACCGAAGTTTACTATATCGAAAGCGATATCGCTTACGGGAAAATATCTGTTGCCCGTAAGAATAAATCTGTCTGCCATAATTGAGAACATAACCTAAAATTTTTTTTACAATACTTATTGTATCACAAATTCTGACATGTTACAATAAAAATATAAAAATTTAAAATTCAGGAGATGAAAGCTATGTTCAAGGTAACTTTTATGGGCGCAGGTAGCACGGTTTTCGCAAAAAATGTGTTGGGAGATTGTATTTTGACTCCTGCACTCGGCGAATTTGATATTGCTCTTTTCGATATCGATAAAGAAAGATTAGAAGATTCCCGACTGATGTTAGAGAACATTAACAAAAAGTATAACGGCAAGGCGAAGATAAAAGCATACACCGACAGAATCGAAGCGCTTCAAGGTGCGGACATCGTAATCAACGCAATTCAGGTCGGCGGATATGAGCCGTGTACGGTAACCGATTTTGAAGTTCCGAAAAAATACGGGCTTCGCCAGACGATTGCCGATACGTTGGGAATCGGCGGGATTTTCCGCGCGCTCAGAACCATTCCCGTTCTGGAAGATTTTGCCGAAGATATTCATAAAGTCTGTCCGAATGCGCTTTTTCTCAACTATACAAATCCGATGTGCATGCTCACGGGATATATGTTGCGGTATCTGAATTTGCGCGCCGTCGGATTGTGCCACAGCGTACAGGTTTGCACCAAGGGCTTGCTCGAATCGCTCGGAATGGACGAATATGTCGGAAATTGCAAGTGGGAGATCGCGGGCATCAATCATCAGGCATGGCTTTTAAAAATTGAAGATAAAAATAATAAAGATCTGTATCCCGAAATCAAAAGTCGTTCTTTAAGCGGCGAATACGCCGAAAAAATGGCATGGGATTTGGTTCGGCACGACATTATGCACCGTTTCGGTTATTATAACACCGAATCGAGCGAGCATACCGCGGAATATAATCCTTACTATATCAAAAAAAATTATCCCGAACTGATCGAGCGTTTTAAAATTCCCCTCGACGAATATCCGAGAAGATGCGTAAGACAAATCGAGGAATGGAAAGAGCTTCGCAAAAAAGTCACTTCGGATAGCGTTGAACATAGTTTTAGTAAAGAATTCGGTATGCCGATCATCAATGCCTATATCAACGATTCTGCGTACAGAATTCACGGGAACGTACTCAATAAAGGGCTGATCACCAATCTGCCGCAGGACGCTTGTGTGGAAGTGCCGTGTCTCATCGACGGCAACGGCGTAAATCCGTGTTATGTCGGCGCGTTGCCCGAACAGTGCGCGGCGCTGAACAGAACCAACATCAATGTGCAGAATATGACTATCGAAGCGGCTCGGCGCCGTAAAAAAGAACTGGTCTATATGGCTGCGTATCTCGATCCGCACACCGCGGCAGAACTTTCGCTCGACGACATCAAAAGTCTTTGCGACGATCTTTTTGAAGCGCACAAAGATTGGTTGCCGAAATACGATTGAGGCGGACAAATTTGCAGCCTGTAAGTTTGGCTTCTTAAGAAAACGCTTTTTTCTTAACAGACTTTGTGTCTTACAGGCATAACGCTTTAACATATTTTATTGTTGAAGATAATCAAACGTAAAAAGGTTCCGCTGCGCACGGAACCTTTTTTATAGGGCAGATGATTTTAAGAAATGGCGGTTATGATGATCGCTCTTCATAACATTACGGAAAAGAAAGGTTATGTTTTCAAAACAATGTCATTTTGCGTTTTTTGAAACAAGCGGGCAAGCGTTTTCGATTTTTAAGAGACGGCGAAAAACAGGATCCATAATTAATGTTTTTATTAAAGGGGAAAACTCATATTTTCAAGCTGATTTTCTTGCGTTCCAGCGTTGGCGTTGGTATAATATTAACAGAGGTGATTTAATCATGACTGATTTGCATATCCACACGTATTTTTCTCACGACGGAAGGGAAAAAACCGAAAATTACGTAAAGAAAGCGATTGAGACCGGGAAAAAAAGGATCGGTTTCAGCGAACATTATGATTACGATTGTTATGTGAACGGAGACGACACTCCGCTGTCGGATATTGACGCGTACCGCGCGGAGATTGAAAGGCTAAGGAAAAAATATGAAGGGCAAATTGAAATTTTATTCGGCATTGAATTCGGCTATGATAAACGAGCGGTAGAGCATTATAGAGAATTGATCGAAAGATATAAATTCGATTACGTTATCAACAGCGTGCACCTCGTAGGAAAACATGATTGCTATTACGACGAGTATTGTAAAGATCTCAGTAAGCGTGAGGCTTACGGTTTGTATCTGAAAAAGGTTTTGGAAAGCGTTAGCGCCGATTATCCGTATCAGATCATCGGACACATCGGCTATGCGGCGCGATATTCTCATTATGAAGATAAAAAAATGCCTTATTGCGAATTCGCCGATTTGTTTGATGAGATATTAAAAGAAATAATTCGCCGCGATGTGTTTCTGGAATTAAACACATCTACAAAATCAGAAACGGAATTTTTGCCTGATAAAGACGTTGCGGAAAGGTATATCGATCTGGGCGGCAAAAAGTTTACATACGGAAGCGACGCGCACGATTTGAAAAGGTTTTACGAAAAGGAAGATAAGGTAAAAGAGTTTTTAAGGAAAAAGGGAATGAGCAATTATTTTTTCAGAAACGGAATTGCCGAAAAGGATGAACTGTGAAAAATGAAAAAAGGCGTTTTGAAACGTCTTTTTTTTATGCAAAGCAAACGGAATTCAGAAATGTGCGGTTTTTCAAATGATAAATTGTTCATATGTGCCGAAATTCCGCCTGAAAGTATAAAATAACGCTTAATATATCATAAAATAAACTATAGTAAATTATTTAACTTAAGTAAATAAATTGTAAAAAGTAAAATAAATTAACGTAAATTTGCACGAATGAGCATAAAAACAATCAAAACAGTATCGTTTTTAATATTATATCCAAATTGAAACGACGCTCGCCGCTTATACGACGTAAATCGGGCGTAGAGAAAAATTCTATCTGAACGCGCCGAAAAAGCTTTTTTTCGTCGGCAAGTTTATAAAATTCGGCGCGTCGGATTCCAAATTATATTTAAAAGATTTTCAGTTTATGAGAAGTAAAATAAAAAAAGTTTGTTCAAAACGCTTTACTTCTTTACTGCGATAAAGTATAATAAGAATATAAAATCAAAAAGGAAAGTGATTATGGAAAAAAGGGACTTAACTGACCGAATCGACGAATTATATCAAATCGTCCTGCGGTTAAAGACCAAAGAAGATTGCGCTATGCTTTTTGCAGATCTTTGTACTTACACGGAAATCGAGCAGATGGCGCAGCGGGCATTTGCGGCTAAATTGTTTTTGGAAGGGTATACCTATAATGCCATCATCGAAGAAACCGATTTAAGTTCCGCAACGCTCAGCCGCGTTTCACGGTGCATCAATCACGGCAGCGGCGGATATAAAAAATTTATCGCGGCGGACAAGGGGGAATAAACGATGCGTTGCGATTTAACAAAACTTCGCGCGGAAGAGCGCATCGCGGCGGAACTTTCCTGCCTTTATACCGACCGCGGATACAAAGAATATAAGATGAGCGCCTTTGAAGAATATTCGACTTATATGGATAATAAGGATTTTCTCATCAGCCAGAATATCGTAACGTTCAGCGGAATGGACGGTCGGTTAATGGCGCTTCGGCCGGACGTTACGCTTTCCGTCGTCAAAAACACGAAAGCCACCTACGGCAGAACGGAAAAGCTTTTTTATAACGAAAAGGTTTATCGTCCGGAGCGCGGCAGCAAAACGTTTAAGGAAGTTTCGCAAATCGGCGTGGAAGTGATCGGCGACGTAGATAAAACTACGGAGGCGGAGGTTGTCGTTCTCATATTGAAGACCCTTGCGGCTGTCGGTCAAAATTATGTTCTCGACTTATCGCATATGGGGTATATCAATGCGCTTTTGGACGATTTTGCATTGAATGCGGAGCAGAAAAACGCACTTTTCGGCTATCTGAAAGAGAAAAATGTACATGATTTTTTAAAATATGCCGAAGAAATCGGACTCGATAATAAAAAGCGCGATATTTTCAAATCGGTTACAAAGTTGGACGGTTCGCCGTTACACGCGCTTGTAAAAGCGGAAAAACTTTCCGTCAACGCCGAAATGCGGAAGGCGGTGAAAGAGCTGAAAGCCTTGGTTTCGGTGTTGGAAAAGCTCGGTTACGCCGATCGCGTGAACATCGATTTTTCCATTGCCAACGCGGCGGACTATTATAACGGCATCACGTTCAGCGGCTATGTCGAGAGCGTTCCTAAAGCGGTTTTAAGCGGCGGAAGATATGATAAACTTGCCGAAAAATTCGGTAAAAAAGCGGATGCGATCGGGTTTGCGCTCTATCTCGGAGAAGCCTGTGCTTTTCTGAAAGAAAGTATAGACAAAACGGATGTTTTGCTGATTTATAACGACGATAACGTCGCCGCGGCTCTTTTAAGAGCGGAGGAACTCAGCGCGGCGGGTAAGAGCGTAAAACTTGCGAAAAGCTGCGAAAACGAAGATTTTAAGGAGGCGGAGTACGTAAAATGATCAACATTGCGTTGCCGAAAGGCAGGCTGGGCGAAAAAGTTTACGCAAGGCTTTGTAAAGCCGGGTACGCCTGCGACGAATATTCTCCCGAAATGCGCAAACTTATTTTTACCGATGAAAAGCGCGGGGTCAGTTATTTTTGGGTAAAGCCTTCGGACGTGGCGAAATACGTGGAACTCGGCGCGGCTGACGTCGGCGTGGCGGGCAAGGATATCCTGGTGGAAAACGAGCCCGACGTTTACGAACTTTTAGATCTCGATATGGGTAAGTGCCGTATGTGCGTGGCGGCGAAAAACGATTATAAGGAAGATCCGTTCCGCCCCATACGCGTGGCCACGAAATTCGAACATACCGCGCGCAACTATTATGCCGAAACGGGCAGGGACGTGGAGATCATCAAGCTCAACGGCTCGATCGAACTTGCGCCTATTTTAGGTATTTCCGACGTCATCGTCGATATCGTGGAAACGGGCAGTACGCTGAAAGAAAACGATCTCAAGGTTTACGAAACCATTTATCCCATCAGCACGCGGCTCATCGTCAACAAGTCCGCATATAAATTCAAAAATGCAGAGATCCGCGCATTGGCGGAAAAATTAAAGGAGAAAGAATGATCCGTCCGATAATATACAGCGAAGCGCTGAAAGAAAATATATTGTCCCGTCGACAGAGCGATCTGTCTTTTGCCGAGGATAGTGTGAAAAAAATACTCGAAGAAGTAAAAACGGGCGGCGACGCCGCCTTGAAAAAACTGACGTTGCAGTTCGACGGCGTGCAGCTTTCTTCGCTGAAAGTGAGCGAAGAAGAGATGAATGCGGCGTATCGCTCGGTGGACGAAGAGTATCTTCGCATTTTGATCGCTTCGGCGAAAAACATCGCGCGTTTTCACGAACAACAGTATCCGAAAGGGTTTGAAATCAGGGAAAACGGAATCGTTTTGGGGCAGAAGTTCACGCCCGTCGCTTGCGCGGGAATTTACGTTCCGGGCGGCACGGCGGCATATCCTTCCACCGTTTTGATGAACGCCGTTCCCGCAAAGGTCGCGGGGGTAAAAAAGGTGGTTATGGTAACGCCGCCCGATAAAAAGGGGGGCGTCAAAGCGGAAGTCCTTGCCGCGGCGAAGATCGCGGGCGTGGACGAAATTTATAAAGTCGGCGGCGCGCAGGCGATCGCCGCGCTCGCTTACGGCACGGAAAGCGTGCCGAAAGCCGATAAGATCACCGGCCCCGGCAATATATTCGTCGCCACGGCGAAACGGCTTGTTTTCGGAGTCTGCGGTATCGATATGGTTGCGGGACCGAGCGAAATTCTCGTCATCGCGGATAAATTTGCCAAGGCGGAAAACGTCGCGGCGGACATGCTTTCGCAGGCGGAGCACGATAAACTCGCCACCGCCGTTCTGATCACGGACGATAAACCCCTTGCCGATGCGGTTTCCGAAGAGCTGGAAAAACAGCTTGAAACGCTTCCGCGCAAGGAGATCGCGCGCGCCTCTTTGGAAAATAACGGCAAAATTATCATCGTAAAGTCGTTAAAAGAAGCGGCTGCACTTTCCGATTTTCTCGCGCCCGAGCATCTGGAACTTTGCGTGCAGGAGCCCTTCGAATACATGAAAGACATCCATAACGCGGGCTCGGTGTTTTTAGGTTACGGCACGCCCGAAGCGGTGGGAGACTATTACGCGGGGGCAAACCACACCTTGCCTACGGGCGGCACGGCGCGCTTTGCTTCGGCGCTCGGCGTGCACGATTTCGTAAAGTCCACGCAATACATTTATTATGACGACGCTTCGCTTAAAGCCGCCGCGGCGGATATCGAAAGGTTTGCCGAATCGGAAGGTTTGAGCGCGCACGCCCGAAGCGTTGCGAAGAGGTGTGAAAATGAGTGAATTTTTAGCGCCCGATCTTCAAAAACTCGCGGCATATGTTCCGGGCGAGCAACCGCAGGATAAGCGGTACATCAAATTAAACACAAACGAAAACCCGTATTACCCGAGCGAACGCGCCATTAAAGCGATCACGGAAGCGGAGGTGAAAAATCTGCGGCTTTATTCCGATCCCGACAGCAAAACGCTGATTGCGGCGATTGCAAAAAATTACGGCGTAAGCGAAAAAAACGTCGTTGTCGGCAACGGATCGGACGAAATTCTGGCGTTTTCTTTCCGCGCATTCGGGCAAAACGGCGCATGTTTTCCCGATGTAACGTACGGATTTTATAAAGTTTTTGCCGATATGTTCGGCGTAAAAAAGGAAATTTTGCCTTTGACGGCGGAGTTCAAAATCGACGCGTCGAGTTATTTCAACAAAAATAAACTCGTCGTGCTGGCGAATCCCAACGCGCAGACGGGAAT
>CALVXL010000006.1 GCA_944369635.1 uncultured Clostridia bacterium | reverse complement strand
AAGCGGAACAGTTCGTCTTCGGGCATGGTCAGTTTGAAATCTTCGGCAAGTTGTTTCACGATGGAAAGGTATTGCGGTTTGGAAGTGGAGGAAAAAAGCACCGTCAGCCCGAAGCGGTCGGAAAGGGAAAGCTGTTCCTGCATACATTCGTTTTCGTGTATGCTGTCCTTTCTGTCGGAAAAACTTTCTTTCACGATGTGTCGGCGGTTGGAGGTCGCGCAGATCATGGTGTTATCGCCCTTTACGCCGAAACTTCCTTCCAGCGCGGCTTTTAACGAAGTAAACCGTTCGTCGCCGTCTTCCAGCGAAAGATCGTCGATGTAAATGATGAATTTCAAGGGAATCGCGCTCAGCTTTTCCTTTACGCGGGGCAGGGCGAGCAGATCATTTTTATGCAGTTCCACGATTCTGAGCCCTTGCGGATAATATTTGTTGGACATGGCGTGAATGGTGGAGGACTTGCCCGTGCCGCGTTCGCCGTAAAGCAGCATATCGAGATACGGCAGCCCGCCCAGCAGATTTTCTATATTCGAAGCGATGAGCTTTTTTTCCTCTTCGTAGTCTTTCAGGTCGGAAAGGCGGATGACGGGCGCATTTTTCACGGGGCAGAGTTCGCCGCCGCGGAAGGTGAACGCCGAATAGCGGATAAAATTACCGTAACCGAACTGGCGGTAAAATCCTTCCATACGGTTGATTGATTCCTCTGCGGGCAAGTCGAATTTTTCGTCCTTTTCGCCGAGGTTGAAATATTTTCCGCCGCTTATCTTTCCGCATTTTTCCGCCGCGCCGAAGATGCTTTCGATATCTTCCTTTAACGCGCGCTTCAAATACGCGTTGCATTTTCCCGAAGCCGCCGCAACGGAGAAGGCGTTTTCGTCATAAAGGATCTTATCCGAGAGGGTTTTCATAAGCGAAAGCTCTCCGCCGCGGGAATAAAGTTCCGCAAGAAATTCCGTTTCGGCATCGTGATCGCCCTTTTCGGCATAGGAAAAAAGTTTTTTAATCAGCGTATCTTCGGATAGGTTTTTCAGGATTTTAAAAAACATGATTGTACGTCCTCGCGTGTGATAAGGACAGTATATACCTTTTAATGCATAAAATCAAATAATTTATGAATAAAATATTTTTTTGCGCAAAAAAAGCGATTAAAATTTGACAACGGCGTAAAAGAGTAATATAATAGGAAAAAAGCGGTAATCGGAGGACATTATGGCTGAAAATCTGAATAATGCAAAGATATATCACGAAAGCGACTGCGATCTGAATCTTTTGAAGAAAAAGACGGTCGCCATCATCGGCTACGGCTCTCAGGGGCATGCGCACGCGCTCAATCTGCGCGACAGCGGCGTCAAGGTCGTTATCGGACTCAATAAGGGCGGCAGAACGTGGCCCATCGCCGAAAAAGCGGGTTTTGAAGTGCTCACCGTTGCGGAAGCCGCTAAAAAAGCGGACATCGTAATGATGCTTACGCCCGATGAAAAAATGGCGGATATTTATAAAGAATCCGTTGCGCCCAACCTGACGGAAGGCAAATACCTTGCGTTCGCGCACGGTTTCAACATTCATTTCAAACAGATCGTTCCCGCAAAGACGATAAACGTATTCATGATCACGCCCAAAGGCCCCGGTCATACCGTGAGGAGCGAGTATGTGGAAGGCCACGGCGTTCCCGATCTGGTGGCGGTTTATCAGGACTACAGCGGCAACACCTTGGACATCGCTTTGGCGTATGCGCTGGGTATCGGCGGCGCGAGAGCGGGCGTTTTGGAAACCACCTTTAAATGCGAAACGGAAACCGACCTCTTCGGCGAACAGGCGGTTCTCTGCGGCGGCGTAACCGCTCTTATGAAAGCGGGCTTTGAAACGCTGGTGGAAGCGGGTTACGATCCCAGAAACGCGTATTTTGAATGTATTCACGAAATGAAACTGATCGTCGATCTGATTTACAGCGGCGGTTTCTCCAAGATGAGATATTCCATTTCCGATACGGCGGAATTCGGCGATTACGAAACGGGCAAACGCCTCATCACCGACGAAACCAAAAAGGAAATGAAAAAGATTCTCCGCGAAATTCAGGACGGTACGTTTGCGTCCAAATGGATTTCGGAGAACAAGAGCGGCGGCAGAGCGCATTTCAACGCCTGCAGGGAAATGGAAGCTTCCCATCAGCTGGAAAAGGTCGGCGAAGAACTCAGAAAACTCTACAGCTGGAACAACGAAGACAAGTACAGCGAAACGAAATAACTTTGATGTTTTGCCCCGCCTCGCGGAAAAATTTTCCGCGAGGCGAATTTTTTTATATGCGTATTTTATATGTCGTTACGAATTTGCTTTCATTGCGGCGGCGGAAAATTATTCCGCCGCCGCAATCGTTTGACAAATTGAAAAAAAGGATATAAAATAGAAACACCTGAATCGGAAGGTGCGCCTGACGGTAAAGGGCTGAATGAACCGCGGTTTCTGCGGGTTTTTGCTCTGCCTTTTTTCCCGACGCGCGCCGTACGGGAATTTTTTTACAAGGGAGTAAAAACATGAAAAAAATCATAGCCGTGTTGCTCGCAATTTTCACGTTGTTTGCTTTTGCCGCCTGTAACGGGAAATCGGGCAACGACGGAAACGAAAACAATACCCCGGACGCAAAAGTAACGATCCGCTATTATGCGGACGCGTCCGCGATGCTTCCCGCCATGAAGACGGGGCAACTCAAGACGGGACTTTTGCCCGAACCCGCCGCAACCAAGATCACGACGATGAACGCCGAAGTCGGCATGAAAATCGACGTGCAGGAAGTTTACGGCGGAGACTATCCGCAGGCGGTGATCGTCGCGAAAAAAGAAATCGTCGAAAAGGACGGCAAATTCCTTTCTGCGCTTTTGCAGGCCATCGAAGAGAATGCTTCTTGGATCGTTGCAAACGACGACAATGCCGCTTCCGCGGTGGACGCCATCAATTCCGCGCTTGCCGAGGGCGTAACGCCGTCGCTCGACAAAACTGCAATCAATAAGGCGGTTGTGGAAAACTGCAATATTTATCTGCAGACCTCTGCGGATGCGAAAACTTCCGTCAATGCGTATCTTGCCGCGATGAAAGGTGTGGAAGATACTTCCGCAAACGCCGTTTCCGACGCGTTTTTCTGCGAACTTTCTTCTGCCGATACGGAAGATACTGCCGCGGAATATGCCGTTTATATGCCCGACGGCGCGCCTGCGCTCGCCATGGCAAAACTGATTAAAGATAACGCGCAGTTCGAAAGGAAGGTGGAATATACCGTGGTTTCCTCGGCGAATATAGGGCCTTCGGTCGTACAGGGGAAAGCGGACGTCGCCGTTTTGCCTGTTACCGCGGCTTCCAAAACCGTGGGCAACGGGGAAAAATACGTGATGCTCGGCGTGGTTACGCACGGCAATATTTACGTGATGAGCAGCGAGGCGATCTCTTCGTTGGGCGATCTGAAAGGCAAAACGATCGGCGTGATCGGCCAGGGGCAGGTCCCCGATCTGACGTTCAGATATCTTTTGAACAAAAACGATATTTCTTACGAAATCGCAAAATAATATGAAAAACAAAGCCAATAAAATTCTGAATATCGCGGTACCGCTCGTAACGTTTTTTTGTATTTTCGCGTTGTGGGCGGCCGCGGCGGCAATCACGGACGAGGAAATTATACTTCCCCGCCCGTCTTCCGCTTTGAAAGAATTTTTTGCGCTCTTTGCCGATAAAAAATTTTACAGGGCGTATTTCACAACGCTTTTGAGAAGCCTGATCGCTTTCGTCGTCTCTTTTGCGCTGGCGTTTGCCGCTGCGGCGGGGGCGAGGAAGAGCCGAAACGCCGCGCGGGTGATAGGTACTTTGTTGCCCCTCGTGCGCGCGCTGCCCACGGTTGCGGTCGTTTTGCTCCTGGTGCTTTGGACGAGCAGCCGCACGGCGGCGGTCGTCGTGACCATGCTGGTCGTTCTGCCTACCCTTTACACAAATGCCGAAAGCGCGCTTTCGGCGGCGGATAAGGAAACGGCGGAAATGTGCCGCATATATCATATTCCCGTAAAAACGCGCGTTTTTAAAATTTATCTGCCGCAGATTCTGCCGCCTGCCGTCGTAGCGGCGGGGGCGGGGTTTTCGCTCAATTTAAAACTCATGGTCGCCGCGGAGGTCATCGCCGCCACCGCCGAGGGCATGGGTACGCTTTTGAATCTCGATAAAATATATTTCGAGTCGGCGCATATGCTCGCGTTGGTTCTGGTCATCGTTCTGACGGGAATTTTAGTGGAAAGCGCGGCGAAAGGCATTGCCAAAGCGATGGTGAAAAAGTATGCTTGAAATTAAAAACCTGAAAAAAAATTACGGCGATCTTTGCGTATACGAGGACTTTTCCCTTTTCGTTGCCGACGGGGAAACACTTGCGGTGCTGGGGGCGAGCGGCGCGGGCAAAACCACGCTTCTGAACATCGTTGCGGGCATTTTACCCTTTGACGGCGGCGAACTTGTCGACGTGCCGGAAAAAGTAAGTTATATCTTCCAAAGCGATCGGTTGATAAAGCACATGACGGTTCTTGAAAATCTCACGCTCGTTGCCGACGAAAAACGGGCAAAAGACTACCTTTTGCGCGCGGGGCTTGCGGATTTTGCGGGGGAATACCCTTTGCATCTTTCCGCGGGCATGAGCCGCAGAGTGGCGATTTTGCGGGCTTTTTTATACGACGCCCCCCTTGTTTTGATGGATGAACCGTTCCGCAACCTCGATCTTGCGCTTAAATACGAGCTGATGGAATTTTACAAATCGCTTTCGGAAAACAAGACCGCGCTGTTCGTCACGCACGACGTCACCGAGGCGGCGTATCTGGCCGACAGGGTCATCGTTTTGGAAAAGGGAAGGATCGCGATGGATCTTGCCGTAAAGAACCGCGCAAATACGGAAGAAACGCTCAAACAGTATTTTTTCTCGAAAATCAAAAAGCCGCAGTAACGCGGCTTTTTTTATAAGCGTTTGGCTTTGCCGAGCATTAAAATAATTTTGTAATGCGCGGGGGAGGAGCATTTTTGTCGAAAAAGAAAGGTTTGGAACTTTTTGAAAGCGAATTTTAAAATTTATTTATAAAAACATTGTAAAATCGGGCAATGTTTGGTATAATTTAATACGTATAATTTTATGTCAGGACAAGCGGCTTGCGCAAGAGGCGCAAAATCGGTGAGGAATGTGCCGCGAAAAAAGGACGATATGGACGAAATGCAGAAAAATAAAGGAGAAAAAAAGGAAAACACCGTTTTCACCAAGGAGTTGGCGGGAATGGTGCTGGTGTTGTTCGCAACGCTCATGCTCGTGTGCCTGATTACGCGCGACGTGGTCTTTTCCACGCCCGGGCGGTATGTAAACGCGTTTTTACTGGGGGTGTTCGGGTATACGTCGTTTGCGGTCATTGCGGGAATGTTTCTCGGCGGGGTTCGCCTCGTTACGGGGAAAAAGCTTTTTTCCGTGGGAAAGCGGTTTGCGCTCTCCGCGCTTACGCTTTGCCTTATCGTGTTGCTTCTGAACGCGATTTCGCTCAGGGCGTTTTCGGGCGAAAGCTACGGCGGATATCTTTCCGCCGCATATGATACGGGCGACAAGGGATTTTCTACGGCTTCTTTCGGCGGCGCGCTCTTTGCGATCGTCGATTATCCCTTTGCAAAGCTCCTCGGCAACGCGGGAGCGTATGCCGTAATCGGAATATTGATCGTATTGTCTGCATATTTTACCGTCAGGGCGTTTCTTACGCCCGCCGCGAAAAAGAACAATGCGAAAAAACAGCTTCGTCCCGCCGCGCCTGCCGCGAAAGCGCAGGATTTCGGTCTGGAATTTAAAGATTATCCCGTTGAAAACGCCGTTCCCGAAGAACAGCCGTCAAGCCGTCTTTATTTCCGCGACGATAATTTTGAATTGAAAACCAAAAAGGAAAAAGCCGTTTCCGAGAAGAATAACGAAAGTTTCAAAATTTTATATCCCGACAGGGCGAAACAGCAGTCGGGCGCGTTGGCGTATTCCGTCAATACCGCCGAAACGCCTTCTCCCGAAGACGATTTGCAAAAGAAACTGGAATACATCAAAACGCCGCGTACCATCGATCTTTCCACTTATAATTTCGATCCGCTGGGAAAGGGAACGCGTACGGAAGAGGCGAAAGAAACGGGATACACGCGCGTTTCCGAGCCGGTAAAACCGACGGCGCAGGAGGAAAACACCCTGCCGCCGATGTTTGAACACGACGACGTGGAATATTCCAAAGACGACGCGGGCAAACGTACCGAAGCGTATAGCCGTTATTCCGAAATAGAAGAGGACGACGAATCGGTCGTGGCTTCGCCGCGCAGGGAAGTGCGCCGCGAAATGCCGCAGCGCGAACCTTCGCGCACGTTCGGCGCGCAAACGGACTTCCGCGCACAGGCGGAAGAACCCGCGCCTTCTCGCATCGAGCGCGAAATGCCCTTTGCCGATCGGTCGAGGGAAATTCCAAAAGAAGAAACATCTTCCGTATCGGGCGGCGTAACGCCTTCGGACCTTTCTTCGCCTTCAGCCGCAGGGGCGGAAGTGCGGGAAGAGCCGTCTTTTTCCAGGGAGCGCTCCCGCAATCTGTTCGGGGAAGAAAAGGCGGAAGAGCCTGCGGAAAGCAACGTATCCGCGTTTACGCGGCGGCGTGAGATCGCGGCGGAAACGCCCGTTCCGCCCGTGCGCGAACAGGCGGAGGAAAAGAAAGCGGCCGACGGTTTCCATCCGCCCGTCAACGTCAAATACAATCCGCCTCCGATCGATCTTTTCAAAGTTTATCGGCAAGACCCCAACGCGCCGCACGAAGATTACGAGGAGCGCAGCCGTATCATCGAGCGCACGCTTTCGGAATTCGGTATCGACGCGCAGGTCGTCAACTATATTCACGGGCCCACGGTCACCCGCTATGAGCTTTCCCTGCCCGCGGGCGTCTCGGTCAAAAAAGTGCCCAACCATGCGGACGATATCGCCATGCGTCTGGAATCGGAAAACGGCGTGAGAATCGAAGCCCCGATACCGGGGAAAAACCTCGTCGGCATAGAAGTCCCCAACAGAGTGAAAACCACGGTGGGACTCCGCGATATTCTGGAATCGGAAAACTTCAAAAAGAACAAGCCCGGCGCGCTGACCTTTGCGCTGGGTAAAAACCTGGTGGGCGAGGCGGTAACCGATAATCTGGCAAAGGGGCCGCATTACCTCGTCGCGGGCGCTACGGGCATGGGCAAGAGCGTATGCCTTAACTCCATGATCATTTCGCTGATCACGAAGTATTCCCCCGAAGAGTTGCGGCTCATTCTGGTTGACCCGAAACAGGTGGAATTCACCATTTACAATCACCTGCCGCACCTTATGATCGATGAAATCATCACCAACGCGCAGAAAGCCATCGCCACGTTGCAGTGGGCGGTGGAGGAGATGGAAAACCGTTATTCGCGTTTCCGCGACAACGAAGTGCGCGATATCGATGAATATAACGAAAATATCGCCGTGGGCGACGTTCCCAAAATTCCGAAGCTCGTCATCATCGTGGACGAGGTTTCCGATCTGATGCAGTATAACAAGCGCGATCTCGAAGCGAAGATCCTTTCGCTTTCGCAAAAGGCCCGTGCGGCGGGTATCCATCTGGTGCTGGCAACGCAGCGTCCGTCGGTAGACGTCATTACGGGCGTCATCAAAACCAACCTGCCCAGCCGTATCGCGTTCCGCGTATCCAACGCGGTGGACTCCGGCACGATTCTGAGCGAGGGCGGCGCGGAAAAACTGCTCGGCAACGGCGATATGCTCTATAAAAACGCGCAGATGCCCAAGTGCGAGCGTATTCAGGGCGCATTCATCTCCATGCCCGAAGTCAAGAGCGTGGTCAATTATATTAAGGAAAATAACGAATCTTACTTCAACGAACAGGCCGCCGCGGCTATCGAAAAGGCGATCAGCCCGCAGGCGGAAGAAGCGGAGGAGGACGACGGAGGCAGCAACGAACGTTCTTTAAGCGAGGACAAGCTCTTTGTCGACGCGCTCCGTCACGTTATCAATTCCGGCAGCGCGTCCATTTCCATGTTGCAACGGCGTTTTTCCGTGGGGTATTCCAAGGCCGGCGCGTTGGTGGACAAGATGGACCGCATGGGGTATATTTCCCCGTTCGACGGCAGCCGTGCGCGGCAGGTACTCATTACCAAGGAAGAATTTGAAGAAAAATACGGACAGCTTTAAGATATGGAAAGAAAAAAAGTCGGCGTAATATCCCTCGGTTGCGATAAAAACCGCGTGGATACCGAAAAAATGCTCTATCGCCTGCAGGAAAAATTCGAACTGACCAACGATCCGGTGGACGCGGAGATCATCGTCATCAACACCTGCGCGTTTCTTTCTTCCGCGCGCAAGGAGGCGATCGACGAAATTCTCTCCTGCGCGGCGCTCAAAGAAGCGGGTAAGCTCGAAAAACTCGTCGTCACGGGTTGTCTGCCGCAGAAATTCGTTGCGGAGCTTTATGACGCGCTTCCCGAAGTGGACGTGTTTGCGGGGATTTCCGATTACGACAGACTTGTAAATGCTATAGAGGAAAGTTTTGCCGGAGAAAGAAAGAACATCGTCGGTCAGCCCGCCGCCGAGCCCGACGTGCCGCGCGTGCTCACTACCGACGGGTACGCGTATCTTAAAATCGCGGACGGCTGTTCCAACTTCTGCACTTACTGCCTGATTCCCAAAATCCGCGGTGCCTACCGTTCGGTAAAGGAAGACCTGCTGATTAAAGAGGCGGCGCAGCTCGGCAAATTGGACGAACTCATTCTGGTGGCGCAGGACGTGACCAAATACGGCAGTGATCTTAAAAACGGCGAAAATCTCGTAAGGCTGATCAGAAAACTTTCCGCGCTGGAAAACGTGGGGCATATTAGGCTTTTGTATTGTTATCCCGAAAGCGTTACGAAGGAGCTGATCGACGAAATCGCAACCAACGAAAAGGTTTTGAAATACATAGATATTCCCTTGCAGCACGCGGACGACGCGGTGCTCAAAAGCATGAACCGCAAGGGCACGTATAAGAGTTATCTCGCGCTGATAGATAAGCTTAAAGAGCGCGTAAAGGGCATAGCGATCCGCTCGACTTTTATCACGGGATTCCCCGGCGAAAGCGAGGAAGCGTTCGGCGTGTTGCTGAAATTTTTGCAGGAAGCAAAACTCTTCAACGCGGGGTTTTTCAAATATTCCAAAGAAGACGGCACGGCGGCGGCAAAGATGAAAAACCAGCTGCCCGAACGCGTAAAGAACGCGCGGCTAAAAAAACTTTATTCCGCGCAGAAGAAGATCGTTGCAAACACCTTGAAATCGCTTGTAGGACAAAAACAGGAGGTGTTTGTGGAAAGTTTCAACGGCGTGTGTTACGAGGGGCGGGCGTACTTCAACGCCCCCGATATCGACGGAAAAGTGATCTTCACTGGCGCGGGAGATTTTCAGACGGGCGATCGCGTGAAGGTTCGATTCACGGGGTATAAAGATTACGATCTTTTCGGAGAAGTTTCCGAATAAAAGGGGAGATAAGATGCAGGAATACGAATACAAAGTTGCAGTTTACAAAAAACTCAAAAACGTGGAACACGAAATGAATAAGATGGCGGAAGACGGCTGGCGCGTTTATAAAATCAAAACGATGGATAAAGGCCTGCCGCTCGTCGTCGTTTACGAAAGAAAATACAACGCGTGAGGCTTGAAAGACAAGATGAATTTACCCAATAAACTTTCCGTACTGCGTATTTTGATGATACCGGTTTTCGCAGTACTTTTTTACGTGGAATTTCCCTATCATTACACCGTGTCCGCGGCGGTTTTCGCGCTGGCGGCGTCCACGGACTTCATCGACGGATATATCGCGAGAAAGTATAATATGGTTACAAACCTCGGAAAATTTCTCGATCCCATCGCCGATAAAGTTCTGGTGTCCACGGCGTTCGTGCTGATGCTGACCGTGCCGGAAATCCTTTCGCCGCTCTGGGGTATCGCCGTCGCCGTCATTTTGGCGCGCGAGCTCATCGTCAGCGGATTCCGCACCGTGGCGGCGTCGCGCAATCTGGTGCTTGCGGCGGACAAGGTCGGTAAAATCAAAACGGTGTTTCAGGACTTTTCCATCGTCGTTCTGCTCGTCGGCGGGGATTTTGTTTCCGTTTCAGCAATAAACATCGTCGGACTGGTTCTTTTGGGGATCGCCGCTTTCCTGACGATCGTTTCCGGCGTCAATTACATCGTTAAAAACAGGCAGGTCCTGAAAGAAGAGAAGAAGGATCGATGAAGACGGCGCTCATCAGTTTCAGAGACACCGACCGCGAGTACGAACGCAAGGCGGAAGAAAGCCTTGTGTGGGCGTTCAATGCGGGCGGGATACGCGTGGACGATATCTCCGTGCTTTCCGTCAAGGACGACCTCGGTTTCAAGCGCCGTTTCGAGGAACTCGAACAGGCGGCGTATACCAACGTCATCATTCTTTGTTCGGACGAAGTAACCTTCGATATCAAGGGGTTTCTGGCGAAGAAACTCGGCGTCAATCTGGAAGAAAATACAAACGCGCGGAAGTTTATCCGCGAATATAACGAAAGGACGGGCAACACGGGGGGCATGGAATACGCGCTTTTGCCGGAAGGAAGTATCGTTATCCCCAACTTTAACGGCGTGTTTCAGGGCTTTTTGGCGGAGGGCGATTATACGGTAACGCTTTTGCCCAACCGGCCCGAAGCCTTCGGCGCGATGTGCAGCACGTACATTTTGCCTTATTTCGAAAAAAAATATAAAATACGCTACGATAAACTCACGCTGAAACTTTTCGGCGTAAAGGAAGACGAGCTGGAAGACGTGCTTAAAAAAGCGGGAAAAATTGCGAAAAACAAGCTGAAATTCAACGTGGAGCGCAATCATTCCGACATCCGCCTCAACGCCGTTTACGATAATAACACGCCGAAAATGCTCGCCGACGACGCGATACGCTTTCTCGTTTCTTCGCTGAAAGAAAAGATCTATGCGGAAGAGGACACCACTTTGCAAAAGTGCCTGTTCGACCTTTTAAACCTGCACCGCAAGAAGATCGCCTTTGCGGAAAGCTTCACCGCGGGGCGCGTCGCTTCCGCGCTGATCTCCGTTCCCGGGGCGAGCGCGGTGGTCAACGAGGGGATCGTCGCTTACAGCAATCACGCGAAACAGTCGCGGCTTTTCGTGAGCGCGGAAACGCTGGAAAAATACGGCGCGGTCAGCACGCAGACCGCCTACGAAATGGCGGCGGGATTGCTGCGGGACGCGGAAACGGACATCGCCGTCGCAACCACGGGGCTTGCGGGGCCCAAGTCGGACGACAGCAAAAAACCCGTCGGACTTTGTTTTATCGCCGTAGGCGACAGAACGGGACTGCACATTCATAAGTTGAATTTCGGCGGCGACCGTGAAGAAATTACGGAAACCGCTAAAAATACCGCACTCTTTTTTGCGATCGCGCATCTGAGAGAGGGCGGCGCGGAATAGAAGATCACAAGGAGAAGTTATGGAAGAAAAGAAAGAGATAGACGAAGGCAAGGCGAAAGCGCTGGAAAGCGTGCTTGTGCAGATTGAAAAACAGTACGGAAAAGGCGCGATCATGCGCCTCGGCGACAGCGCGGGCGACACCACCATCGAGGTGATTCCGTCGGGCTGTCTGGCGCTGGACATCGCGCTGGGAATCGGCGGTATGCCGCGCGGCAGAATGATCGAAATTTACGGACCGGAATCTTCGGGTAAAACCACCGTCGCCCTGCACGCCATCGCGCAGGCGCAAAAACTCGGCGGCATTGCTGCGTTTATCGACGCGGAGCACGCGCTCGATCCCGTGTATGCGAAAAATCTCGGCGTCGATCTGGACGAACTGTATGTGTCGCAGCCCGATACCGGCGAACAGGCGCTCGATATCACCGATTCGCTTATTCGAAGCGGCGCGGTGGATATCATCGTCGTGGACTCGGTCGCCGCGCTCACGCCGAAAGCGGAAATCGAGGGCGAAATGGGCGAATCGCACGTCGGTTTGCAGGCGCGGCTGATGTCGCAGGCGCTCAGAAAACTTGCGGGTATCACCAACAAAAGCAAAACGTGCGTCATCTTCATCAACCAGCTCAGGGAAAAAGTCGGCGTCATGTTCGGCAACCCCGAAACCACGCCGGGCGGCAAGGCGCTTAAATTCTATGCCAGCGTGCGTATCGACGTGAGAAAGGCGGACGCGCTCAAAGATACCGAAGGACAGTTCGGCAACCATACCAAGGCGAAAGTCGTTAAAAACAAGCTTGCGCCTCCGTTCAAAACGGCGGAATTCGATATCATTTACGGCGAGGGCGTCAGCAGGGAAGGCTGTCTGATCGATCTCGGCGTCAGCTACGGCATTTTGGAAAAGAGCGGCGCATGGTTTTCCTATAACGGCGAAAAGATCGGTCAGGGCAGGGATAAAACGCGCGAATATTTAAAGGCGAACGCGCAGATCGCCGATGAGATTGAGGGGAAAATCCGCGAAGCCGCAAATTTGAAGAAATAATGTATTCGATTGACAAACGGCGGCAAATATTATAAAATAAAAAGTAGGTTATCAATAAAATACCGAATGACAGGAGGCTTAAAAGATGAAGGAAACATTTGCAAGCTCCCTGTTCTTGATGTCGACAGGCGCATGGATCGGAATTTTGATCGGCGCTGTAATTGCAGTGGGCGTCGGGTTGTTTTTCGTGGGGTTGATCTTCCAGAAAAAGAAAACCGACAAGCGTTTGGGGGAAATCGACACCGTCGTCAGAAAAATGCTTGACGACGCGCGCGTCGAAAGTAAAACCATTAAAAAAGAAGCAATTTTAGAAGCGAAAGAACAGGAGTTGAAGCTTCGCAACGAGTTCGAGCGCGAATCGAAAGAAAAGCGCGCCGAACTTCAGAAAATGGAAAACCGCCTTGTACAGAAAGAGGAAATTCTGGACAAGAAGGAAGACAATTTACTGAAACGGAACGAAGAAATTAACAAGCAGCAACAGAACTTGAAAAACAAGGAAGCGGAAGTTGACAAGAAATTGCAGGACATCAGCGGACAGCACGAGCAAATGCTCTTGCAGTTTGAAAAAATTTCGCAGATGTCGCGCGACGAAGCCAAAGCGGAACTCATCGCCGCGATGGAGGACGAAGCCAAAAAGGACGCCGCGGGACTTGTAAGACAGATCGAAAGCGACGCGAAGGAAGAAGCCGACAAAAAGGCGAAGGAAATCATTTCGCTCGCCATTCAGAAATGCAGTACGGAACAGGCGACGGAGATCACCGTTTCCGTGGTGCCTCTGCCCAACGACGATATGAAAGCGCGCATCATCGGCAGAGAAGGGCGCAACATCAGAACGCTTGAAAACGCAACGGGTATCGAACTGATCATCGACGATACGCCGGAAGTCGTTATCCTTTCGGGCTTCGATCCCGTGAGGAGAGAAGTTGCCCGTATCGCTTTGGAAAAACTCATTGCGGACGGACGTATCCACCCCGCGAGAATCGAGGAGACGGTGGAAAAAGTCAAAAAGGAACTCGACGCGGAAATCAAACAGTACGGCGAAAACGCCATGTTCGAATGCGGGCTTTACGGTCTGCATCCCGAAATCATCAAGCTGCTCGGCAGGTTGAAATTCAGAACGAGTTACGGTCAGAACGTGCTGAAACATTCTTTGGAAGTGGCGCACCTTGCGGGCACGATGGCGGCGGAACTCGGCGTAGACGTGAATATGGCAAAACGCGCGGGACTTTTGCACGATCTCGGCAAGGCTGTGGACTTTGAGGTCGAAGGCACGCATATGCAGATCGGTGCGGATCTTGCGAAAAAATACAAAGAAAATCACGTGGTCGTCAACGCCATTTTATCGCACCACGGCGACGTGGAACCCAAGACCATCGAGGCGGTACTGGTCGCCGCGGCGGACGCGATTTCCGGCGCGCGTCCCGGCGCAAGAAGGGAAACCACCACGAACTACGTCAAGAGATTGCAAAAGCTCGAAGAACTTGCGGGCGAATTCAAAGGCGTGGACAAATGCTATGCCATTCAGGCGGGCAGGGAAATCCGCGTGATGGTCAAACCCGAACAGGTGGACGATTCGCAAACGCTGTTCCTTGCAAAGGAAATCGCAAAGAAGATCGAAAGCGAACTCGAATATCCCGGGCAGATCAAAGTCAACGTCATCAGGGAATGGCGCGCGACGGAATACGCAAAATAATTTTGCGGCGCGCTGTATCGGATTGCGGTGCAAAAAATAAATATGCAAATAATAAACGGGAGAGCGTTCTGCTCTCCCGTTTATTATTTGCGTTATTATTTTTATATAAATAATACTTTTCTTGACAGTTTGGTTATAAAAATGATAATATTATAAAAAATAAGGGTAAACGGGGAAGTTTTTATGAAAGCGGTAAAATGTACGGAATGCGGCGCTAATATTGAATTGAGCGATTCTGCCGAAAGCGGTGTTTGTCCGTATTGCGGGGCGCGGTTTATTAAAGAGCCCGATAAAAAAGTGGTGGAAAATAATTACGTCATCAATCATATCGATAATCATATCGACCGCGCCGTCATAAAAAACGGGGATACGTTTGAAGAACTTGTTTTGAAGTATGAAAGCCTTCAAAAAATCGGCGATAACGCCAGGGCGGAAAAGATTATCGGGCAGATGAAGGATAATTATCCTCAGTGCGGTCGTACTTACATCTATTCGGCGGAAATATTGCGGCAAAAACTGATTGAATTATGTGACAAATTCGACGCGGAGCGCGATGAATGGGGGGGAGATCTTGGCAAAAGGCGAATATCAGACGGTGTCGCTTGCAGGCAGATTGATAAACGCGATAAACGTTGAGTTCGAAAATTTTCTAAAGGAGCTGGAAAACGCCGAAAAACTGCTGACCGATGCGGAAAAAGACGAGAAAAAAACTGTATTAAAATCGTTGCGGGAATTTTGTGATTTTACAAAAGATAAAATTTCTTTGGCGAATATAGAATTTAAAAGTCTATATGAAAAAAACGATGCTTTGAGATGGGAACAAAAACGTGGCGGTGGCAAAATCGCGCTTGTGTGCGTGGGAGGAGTTGCCGTACTATTGCTTATAACTGTTTTGATAGCATTACTTTAATAACGACAACGCCTGCGCTTTAATAAGCGCAGGCGCTGATTTTTTTATACGATGATGACTGTTCGCGACGCGGGCGCGCGGCAAGCGGTTTTTGCACGGCGTTAATTTACGCGCACTATCGGTTGTTTTCTTTCCTTATATTGTCGATTGCGCCGAACAGCGCACAAAAAAGCGGGCCGATGAGGAAAACGATCCACGCGGGGTGCCAAAGGGAATATTGTAAGCCGAGAAACAAAAATACGTCCGCGCATGCGAGCATAATGAAGCCGCAAAACTCCGCTGTTTTCTTTTTCGTCATATATTCGTCTATCCCGTTTAAAAGCGCGCACAGCGTTATCCCGACGGGAAACGCCAGCCAGCACACGTACCAGTAATTTCCCAACGCGCCGAGCAGAAAAAACGCAATCGTGGCGGAAAGCATGATCGCGCCGTTGAAAAGAGCGGCTTGCTTTCTGTGGTGCGGCGGGGAATCCTTTGTTTCGTCGTTTTTCGCGCTTTCCGCATTGCCGTCGGTTCCTGTTTTGCTTTTTTCTTCGGTTTCATTTACCAAGGGGCTTTGCGCAGGACTGCTTTCGGCGTTGTCGTTTTTTTCTTTCGCAGCGATTGTTGTGCTGTCTCTTTCAAATGTTTTTTGCTCGGTTGCGGGCACGGGTTTGCGCTTGCCTTTCAGCAGTTCGTCCACGCTCACGCCGAAAAGTTCGGCAAGCGGAACGAGCATTCCCGTGTCGGGAAAGGAATCGCCGTTTTCCCATTTGGAAACCGCCTGATTGGTTACGCCGAGTTTATCGGCAAGTTCGGTTTGCGTCCAGCCGCGTTGCTTGCGCAAATTGTATAAGAAATTTCCGAAATCGTTCATCGCGTTCGCTCCTACTTTTTTTATCTTTATTATACCGCAAACGGGGAAAAATGCCGACAAATTACGATAGAACTTTTCCAACTGTCGGTTGGAAACGGGTATTGACACTAAAAGGCGATTGCGTTACAATATATGCGGAGGTGCAAATATGTTGAACCGTGCATTTTACAACGCCGCGGGCGTCAGGGAGGAGGACTTGCCGTTTTCCGCGCGCTCCGAAATGCTGTTTGCAAGAATACGTCCGTTTTTTGAAAAACTGATTTTTCAAAATGCCGAAGTTTTGGAACTTTGCTGCGGCAACGGGCGTATGTCGTTTGCGCTGGAAAAGCTGGGCGCGCGCGTTTACGGCTTGGACTTTGCCGAAGAAGTCGTCGCCTTTGCCGAAGCGTATGCGCAAAAGATGAAATCGAAGGCAAAATTTTACGTTGCCGACGCAACGGACATTCATTTGCCGCAAAAATTCGATCTCGTCTTTCTCGCGCAGAATAATCTTGCGGAATTTTCGCAAAGTGATTTTTTAAATATGCTCGCCTGCATATATGCTCATCTGAAAACGGGCGGCAAGTTTCTTTTGGAATTTTATGAACGTTTAGGCGGTGAAACCACCGACGTTTTTTCTGTCCCCGAAAAAGGCGAATTTTATTATCGGACGTACGGCTGGAATGCGACGCAGGCGGAAAGCGAAGTCAGAAAGTTTTTCGGCGATGTGCATATCGAATGCGATGAAATCGAAATACGCGGTCGGAAAAAGACGCGCTTCGTGATCATTACCTGTCGGTAAATTTATTTTTCGGTTCGGAAGACGATATGCGGCATATCGATGCCGTAATAGTGTTTATTAAAACGGCCGACTTCTTTCATGCCGTTACGCTTCGCCACGTTTTGCGAAGCGTAATTGTTGTCGCGGATTATCGAATAAACTTCGTTTGCACCCAGATTTTCAAAGGCGTAGTTTTTGCAGGCAATCGCCGCTTCCGTGGCGAAACCCTTGTGCCAATAGTCGGCGCTGAATAAATAGCCGACTTCCAGAACTTCCTTTTCGGGGATGCGTTGTTTCGTTATACCGCATTGCCCGATCATTTTGCCGTTTTCCTTCAATATGACTGCCCAAAGGCCGAAGCCGTCTTCTTGATAGCGGCGGAGTTGGTTATATAGCCATGCCTGCGCCTCGTCTTCGGAAAACGTATGCGCATATGCATACATCACCCGTTCGTCATATAGCATATCCGTCAGGGCGGGAAAATCTTCTTTTGTCATTTCTCTTACTATAAGCCGCTCGGTTTCGAGTATCATAATTTCTCCTTACGGTATGGCGTGGCGGATTAAGTGCGGTAAAATGCGCCGCTTTCAAAATCATTTTAAACACAAATTGCCTCCGCCGATCGGCGGAGGCAATCGTTTTTAATTGGTTATTTCGTGCCGAAAATACGGTCTCCCGCATCGCCGAGCCCCGGAACGATGTATCCGATTTCGTTTAATTTTTCGTCCATAGCCGCGCAGTAAAGCGGAATGTCGGGATGCGCTTCGGTAAACGCCTTTATCCCTTCGGGAGCGGCGATCAGACACATGAACTTGATGTCCGTGCAGCCGCGCGCCTTTAAGAAATCCACGGCGGCGTTTGCGCTGCCGCCCGTGGCGAGCATGGGATCGACCAAAATTACCTGCCTGTTCGCGATATCCGCAGGCAGTTTGCAATAATATTCGTGGGGTTCAAGCGTCTTTTCGTCGCGGTATAAACCGATGTGTCCCACTTTGGCTGTGGGAAAAAGATTTAAAATACCGCCCGTCATGCCCAAGCCTGCGCGGAGAATCGGCACGATCGCCACGTCCTTGCAGGATAAAACTTTTACGGTGGCTTCCGCCATCGGCGTTTTGATCTTCACGTCTTTGAGCGGTAAATCCCGGAATACTTCATATGCCATGAGCATGGCGATTTCTTCCACGAGTTCGCGGAACTGTTTGGAAGAGGTGTTTTCATCGCGCATCAGCGAAATCTTATGCGTGATCAAAGGGTGGTTGAATACGGTTACTTTGCTGTTCATATGATATGCCCCTTTTTTCTTTCGCCGCGGCGCGGCGAAGCGTCATTCTGTTTCCTTGTTTTTTTCTTCTGCGTATGCGCTTAAAATCGCCTTTATGATCTCCTCGCGCGTTTCCTGTTTGATGGGGTGCGCGATGTCTTTATATTCGCCGTCGTTGGTTTTACGCGAAGGCATTGCGATAAACGGACCGTCGTTGCCTTCGATGATTTTGATGTCGTGAATCACAAAGCAATCGTCGAAAGTCACGGATGCAACCGCTTTAAGCTTGCTGTCGTCTTTTTTAACGATACGAACGCGCACGTCAGTAATTTTCATGTTTTATACCGTCCTTATCTATATTGTGTAAATATTTTAGCATAATTTTATCGGCATTTCAATACTTTTTTTAAAATTTCGTAAAAAAAACCGCAAAAAAAGCAAATTTTTCCTTCGGATTTCATAAAATACCGTATGGAACGTTGTCGAATTTTGTCCCGTACGGGAAAATTACACTTTATCGGAATCGGCGGCATCGGCATGAGCGCGCTCGCGCAGTACGCTTTGCAATGCAAAATCAAGGTCAGCGGCTCGGATACGGCGCAAAACGAGCAGATTGAAAAACTTGAAAAACTCGGCGCAAAGATCTTTATCGGGCACGCCCGCAATAACGCCAAAGGCGCGGACGCGGTGGTTTATACTTCCGCCGTATCCGAAGACAATCCCGAACTGCTGTTTGCGCGCGACAATCAGAAACTCATTATGAAACGGGCGGAATTTCTGCGCTGCGTGGAAATGTCGCACGATTTTTCCGTTGCGGTTGCCGGCTGCCACGGCAAGACGACCGCCACCGCCATGCTTGCGCACGTGCTGATATGCGCGCAAAAGAGCGTGACGGCTATGATCGGCGGCGAGGATGTCGAAATAGGAAATTTCACGTTCGGAAAAGACATTTTTCTTACGGAGGCTTGCGAGTACAAGCGCAATTTTCTCTATTTATCGCCCGACGTGGCGGTCATTTTGAATATCGATAAGGATCATCTCGACTGTTACAAGGACTTTGAAGACATCGTTGCGGCGTATAAAGAATTCGCCTGCGGCGCAATCGCCGTCGTCAATGCCGACGATGAAGACGCCGTCCGTGCGGCGGGCGAAAATTTCGTGACGTTCGGCGTGACGAATGCGGCTATGTACACCTGCGAAGATGTGCGCGCAGAGGAGGGAAAGCTGTCTTTCACGCTGGTGGAATACGGCATAAAACAGGGGCGTGTACATCTGAAAGTCGGCGGAAAACACAACGTGTATAACGCCCTTGCCGCGATCGCCGCGGCAAGGCAATGCGGCGTTTCGGTGCAGGATGCAATCCGCGGCGTGGAAAAGTTCAAGGGCGTGAAAAGGCGGTTTGAAACGATCGGGGAACTTTTCGGCAAAAAGATCATAGCCGATTACGCGCACCATCCCAGGGAGATCGTTTCCACGCTTTCCGCGGCGAAAAATCCGCTTGTGGTGTTTCAGCCGCACACCTATTCCCGCACGAAACTTTTAATGGCGGAATTTGTGGGCGCGTTGAAAAATTACAAAGGCGTCATTTATTCCACGTATGCCGCGCGGGAAGATTACGACGCCGAGGGGAGCGCCTATACCTTATATCGGGCGCTGAAAGAACAGGGCGCCGATTACATATATGCGGAAAATCCCGAACGTCTTTTGCAGGCGATTCGCGAGCGCGCGGACGCGGCGGATACGGTTTTTGTGCTGGGCGCGGGAAATATTTACGACGTAATTGTTCGGCTGACGGAAAAATTCGGGCATAAAGTATAGACAAATTCGCCGCATAATGTTAAAATTATAATATGCAAAACGATTATGCGGGCATTTTGAAGCGCGACGGCATGCTGGTTTTCGTTCCGGGCGGGAACAGCATGTGGCCAACGCTCAAAAACGAAGGACAAGCCGTGCTCATCATGCCGAAAGAGGGAAAATTAAATTTATACGACGTGCCGCTTTACCGCCGCGCCGACGGCAGCTACGTGCTGCACCGCGTGATCGGTTTTGAAAAAGACGGGTATATCATCTGCGGCGATTCGCAGTTTCAGGAAGAATTCGTTTCCGACGGGCAGATCGTCGGCGTGATGAAGGGCTTTTACAAGGGAAAAAAGTTTGTGGAGGCCGACGATCCGCGCGGTTATAAGCGCGCGCTTTTCTTGCGCAAACATCCGTTTTTGAAGAGAGTCGCGCTGAAGTTTTACTATACTTTTCGGAGGAAGAAAAGATGAAGGACGCCGCTGCGCTCAAATGGATTAAGGCGAATTTTAAAAGACAACGTGCGGCGCTGGCGTTCGTTTTGGCGTTCTGCGTGATTCAGGCGGCGCTCGCCGTGTTGTTTGCGCTCGTCGTCAAGGATATCGTCAATGCCGCCACGCAGGAAAACGCGGTATACGATCATATCGTCAGGTGCGCAATCGTGCTTGCGGCGATCGTCGCGGCGCAGTGCGTTTTGAAACTTACGATCCATCTTTTAAGGGAAAATATGCGTACGTATACCGAAATCAGTATCCGTATCCGCACTTTTGCCGCGATATTAAAAAGCGAATACGGGCAGATCGCAAAATTTCACAGCGGCGATATTTTAAGCCGCCTTTCCACCGACGCGACGGTCGTTGCGGACGGCGTTTCCACCATTTTGCCCTCGCTGGCTTCGGCGGCGAGCAAGCTGGTGTTTACGGCGGTCACGCTCTTTGTATTGTCGCCTGTTTTCACGGCAATCCTGCTCGCGGCGTGTGTGGTGGCGTTTTTCGTCGCCATGTCTTTCAGAAAAGTCATCAAAAAACTTCATCTCGAAATGCGCCAGGCGGACGGACGTTCCCGCGAATTCATGCAGGAATCTGTGGAAAATCTGTTGGCGGTAAAGGTGTTTGAGGCGGAGGACAAATTCGCCGCAAAGTCGGATAAACTGCTCGTCGATTACCGCGATAAATATCTCAGGCGCAATCGCGTGTCGGTGCTCGGCATGGAGTGTTTCGACGTGGCGTTCCGCGTGTTTTACGTCGTCGCCATGATCATCGGCGTATTTGCCATTTTCCGCGGCGAAACGGATTACGGTACGCTTGCGGCAATGTTGCAGCTCATCGGACAGATACAGATGCCCGTTGTGGCGCTGAGCGGCATCGCGCCGCGGTATTTTTCCATGCTGGCGTCGGCGGAACGGCTGATCGCGTTGGAACAGTTTCCGAAAGCACGGCGGGCGGAACACGGCGGAAAAGAGCTGTATGACCGTCTCCGCGCCATCGTGTTCGACAAAGTAGACTTTTCTTACGGGCGCGAGCCCGTGTTGAAAAACGTTTCTCTGCGCGTGGAAAAGGGGCAGTTTGCCGTAATACGCGGTTCGTCGGGTATCGGGAAAAGCACGCTTTTGAAATTGCTGCTCGGCGTATACCGTCCCGTTGACGGAAACGTTTATTTTGAAACGGAAAGCGGCGAAAAAGTTCGTGACGTATCGGGTATTTTCGCCTACGTGCCGCAAGGCAATATGCTGTTTTCCGGAACGGTAAGGGAAAATCTTCTGTTTTTGAGCGAAAACGCCACAAACGAAGAATTGTCCGCCGCGTTGCGGACGGCTGCGGCGGATTTTGTAGATACCTTGCCCGACGGGCTCGAAACCGTCATCGGCGAGAACGGGTTCGGACTGAGCGAAGGCCAGGTGCAACGTCTGGCGATCGCGCGCGCGGTACTGACGGGCGCGCCGATTCTGCTGCTCGACGAGGCGACAAGCGCCCTCGACGCCGCTACGGAAAAACGCGTTTTGCAGAATCTTCGCGATCTCGGCGGAAAAACGGTGTTTTTCATCACGCATAAATCCGCGGCGGTTGAGATTGCCGACGCGATCGTTACCATAAAAAACGGGGAGGTGTTCATCGATGAACGCGCTTGAAAAAATCGGCGCCGACGCGAAAATCGCGGCGGCGGCATTGGGGAAACTGAAAAAAAACGTTATCGACGCCACACTTCTTGCGGCGGCGGAAGAACTGATCGGCGCTTCGGCGGAAATTCTGGCGGCAAACGCCGTCGACGTAAAGAACGCCGAAGAAAAAGGCGTAAAAGCCTCGCTGGTGGACAGGCTCAAATTAAGCGAATCGCGCATAAAAGACGTTGCGGAAGGACTCAGGCAGGTGGCGCATCTTCCCTCGCCGCTCGGCGAAGTCGTGTACTCTTATACGAAGGAAAACGGACTCAAAATCGAAGAAAAAAGAGTTCCGTTCGGCGTTATCGGCATTATTTTCGAGTCCCGTCCCAACGTGGCGGCGGACGCTTTCGCGCTGTGTTTCAAGACGGCGAACGCCGTCATTTTGCGCGGCGGGTCGGACGCGATTTCATCCAATACCGCCATCGTCAATACCTTGCGCCGCGCGC
>CALVXL010000005.1 GCA_944369635.1 uncultured Clostridia bacterium | reverse complement strand
AAAAAGGACTTACGCAAGAACAACTTGCCGAAAAGCTCAACATCACCAATCAATCCGTTTCCAAATGGGAAAAGGACATCAATGCGCCGGACATTACACTGCTTGTCGAACTGGCAGATTTGTTCGAAACTTCCGTTGACTATTTGCTGGGAAGAGGCGAGAACAAACCCATGGTCAATACCACCCATAAAAGCATCGATCAATTGGTTTTCAAAATAAGAATATTGTCAGCAGATAAAGATAGAGTCAACATTAATTTACCCCTAAGCATTGTTAAAATATTGGCTAAAGACGGCGAACTTAAAATGTTAAAAGACAAAAAAATCGACATAGACATTAATCAGCTGATTGCATTGGCAGAGCAAGGCGTTGTCGGGGAGCTGGTAGACATTGAGAGTGCCGAGGGAGACAAAGTAAAGATTGTCGTAGAATGATGAAGATAATAATAAAAGAAAACGGGCGCCCGAAGGTATTCAGGCTACCCAACTTCCTGTTGACAACGTCGATTGGGAAAAATTGGCTGAAAAATAAATGCAATGTAAATCTTGATCGCAGTCATTTAAGACAAATTGCAAAGGATCTGAATCAGTTTAAGAAACGATGCAACCTTCCTATCGTGGAAGTGATATCCAAAGATACCGAAGTCATAGTGCAGTGGTAGAACATAGGTTGCAATAACGGGGCGAAAAATTCCAACGTCAATATATAATGTGGAATTTTTATCCACAAAATCTATATATAAATAAGACGAAAACTTTTAAAAATCGGTTCGTTTTATTTTTTGCGCAGGACTTTTTCGGCGTAACGCTTAAAGTTTCTTAAAATTCTCCCGAAAGTTCTTGTTTTCGTTTCGGCAGGACGGCACGGCGTTTAGCAAAGTCAACGCGAGAAAATACTTCTTACAATTCGCAATATAAAAACAGAAGAAATAAACAGAAAACGCTCCGAATTTCTCGGGGCGTTTTTCTTTGTATAAAAATTCTGCGTTTGGCGCAGACATAAAAAAAGCGTAAGAAAAAAACTGTTGTCAAAACGGTTTAAGGTTATACATCGTAATTAGAAAGCGGAAAAGTCTAAAAAAATATCTCTAAATTTTTCATAGTAAAAAACAAAAACAGAAAATGGGTTTTGCGGTTGACAAAACGCGGTAAAAAAGTTATTATTAAAGGACAGACGCTTCGCCCGAAAAAGGCGGAGAAAAACAGGAGAGCGAATCAATGAAAATCTGCACAATGCGCACGTTCGGCGCGCTGGACGTGATTAAAGGCACGAAAACGGGAAAACAAACGAAGAGCGGTACGATGCTCAAAAACGAAAGGTATTCCTTCCAGGTGGCTTATAAAACCGCCTACACGACGATTCTTTGCAGTCTGGAACTTGAAAGCGACATCTCGTCTTATGTGACGTTGCGCGAGGAGCGCCTTGCGCCGTGCAGCATGACGGTTACGGACAAAGGCTATGTTCTTTCTCACGAGCCGACGATGTATCCCGATATCCTCGCGCCGTATGAGAACATCGGCATCACCTGTCGCAAAGAACTTTGGCAGGCTACGTGGGTAACGGTAACGGGAAATCCTCCCGTCGGCGTACATAAACTGAAGTTCAGACTCAAAAACAGGGACGGGAAAGTGCTTGCCGAAACTTCGTTTACGCTTGAAGTGCTGAACGGGGAACTCGAGGAAAGCGATCTGATTTATACCAACTGGTTCCATTACGACGGGATTTCCAGAATTTATAATGAGGCGCCTTTTACGGATAAGTATAACGAAATTCTGGAAAAATACGTGTCCGCCGCGGTGGTGCACGGCATGAATATGCTTTATATGCCCGTGTTCACGCCGCCGCTCGATACGCAGATCGGCGGAGAACGTCTGACGGTGCAGCTCGTCGGCATGAAAAAAGAAGGTAGCCGATACTCCTTTGATTTTTCCAAGTTGGAAAAGTTTGTGGCGCTTGCGCATAAGTGCGGAATAAAGTATTTTGAAGTCGCGCATTTGTTTACGCAATGGGGGGCGAAGTGTACTCCAAAGATTGTCGTGGAAACGGACGGAGAAGAAAAGAAGCTTTTCGGTTGGCACGTCGCCAGCGATTCTCCCGAATATGACGAGTTTTTGTCGCAGTTTCTGCCTGCGCTGAAGGAATGTCTGCAAAAACTCGGCATTTATGAAAAATGCTATTTTCACGTATCCGACGAGCCGAGCGAATACGTTTTGGAAAGCTACGCAAAAGCGCGCGCGCTTTTGGAAAAATACCTGCCCGACTGCAAAAGCATCGAAGCGCTCAGTCATTACGAATTTTATCGGTTGGGTTATGTCAAAACGCCCGTCGTTTCCACAAAATCGTTTTCCGCTTTCGCAAACGTCAAGGGCGTGTGGGCGTATACCTGTTGTACGGAAAAACAGAACAATCTGGCAAATCGATTCATGTGCTTTCCGCCGCAAAGAAACAGGATTTTAGGCATACAGCTTTATCTGAACGAATGTGTGGGATATCTGCACTGGGGCTATAACTTTTATAATTCTTATGAATCCCGTATGGCGATCGATCCGTTTGAGATCACGGATGCCTGCGGCGCATTTGAAAGCGGAGATTCGTTTATCGTATATCCGGGAAAGGACGGTCCGTTGGATTCCGCGCGACACGAAGTGTTTTCCGACGGAATGCAGGACTATCGCGCGCTGAAAACGCTGGAAAAGAGAATCGGCAGGAAAGAAGTGGAAAAGATGCTTTATGCCGAAGGGTTCGAAAAGAATTTCACAACCTATCCTATGAGCGCTTCCTGGCACCTTGCGTTCCGCGAAAAACTCAACAGAATGATCGCGGAAAAGTAAAGTAATGTTATTTTTTGAATTATCGTTCCTGTTCGCGTTGGGTTCGGTTTGCGGATGGGTGATCGAATTGTTTTTCCGCCGCATTTTCAGCGCGAAAAGGTGGATCAATCCTGGTTTTTTAAACGGACCGTATCTGCCGATGTACGGATTCGGAACGTGTATTTTATTCGGTTTTTCTTCCATTCCCGTCCCGAAATGGCTCGTCGTGATCATCGTTTTTTTCGCGCTGACATTGCTCGAATACGTTACGGGACTGATTTTCGTGAAAGTATTTAAAATAAGGTTATGGGACTATTCCGACCGTTTCGGAAATATTCAGGGGATTATCTGCCCGCTGTTTTCCGTTTTCTGGGGCGCGATCGGCGCGGGATTCGTCTATCTTCTTTACGATCCGCTTTCTCGCCTGGCGCTTTCGGCAGCGCAAAATGCATGGACGCTGTATTTTCTCGGCCTGTTTCTGGGCGTGATGCTCGTGGACGTGTTTATCAGTTTCAATTTGTCGCTGAAGATCAGAAAAGCCGCATTGAAATTTAAAGAGGCTGTGCATTACGAAAAGCTGAAAGAGAGCATTGCCGAGCGGCGCGCAAGGCTGAAGCTGAAGGTCAACTTCCTCTTTCCTTTCCGCAGCGACAGGCCGCTGAAGGAGAGCGTGGAGGAATTTTTGGAAAAGTTCCGCGGAAAAAAGAATCAATGAACTGCCGTTTATACACGGCGTGAAAGCCGCCCGCCGAGGGCGGCTTTTTTGTCTTTTTCCTATGTTTGATAAAATCGTAAATCTTGAAAACGGCAAGCAATCGCGAAGCGGAAAAAGGGGCGGCGGAACAAAAAAATTTTTATAAAAAATTATTTGCTCTTTCGCATTTTCTTCGTTTTTTTCTATAAGCGGAAAAAAGGGGGATTTTTGCTTCAAAGGGTAAAGTTAAGGCGGATTCGCGCAAACGGAAATTGACCGAACACCCACAAGATATGGTGTTTTATTTAAAATTTCAGTACAATATATGGAAAAAAGAGGTTGACAAAACGGGCGCAATCTGCTATGATATCGCTACACAGTATTTATGGAAGGAGACGAAAATTATGTTTCAGGTAAAGAAAAGAGACGGCAAGATCGTACCTTATAATATGGAAAAGATCGAAACCGCGATCAAGAAAGCGTTCAATGCGAAGGAAACGGAATATACGGACGAGATTATCGAAAAACTCGCGCTGCGCGTCGCCGCGGATTTCAGCCGCAAAATCGAAAACGGCGTCGTATCTGTCGAAGATATTCAGGACAGCGTGGAAGTCGTTTTGATTCAGGCGGGTTATGTCGACGTAGCGAAATGTTATATTCTTTACCGCAAGCAGAGAGAGAAAGTAAGAAACATCAAGTCGACCATGCTCGATTACAAGAACACGGTGGACAACTATCTTCAGATCAACGACTGGCGCGTCAAGGAAAATTCCACGGTCACCTATTCCGTCGGCGGACTTATTTTAAGCAACTCCGGCGCGATCACGGCGAACTACTGGCTGACCGAAGTTTATGACGACGAAATCAACCAGGCGCACCGCAATGCGGATATTCATATTCACGATTTGTCCATGCTCACGGGGTACTGCGCGGGTTGGTCGCTCAAACAGCTTATCGTAGAAGGGCTCGGCGGCGTTCCCGGCAAGATCACCAGCTCGCCCGCGTCGCATCTTTCCACCCTCTGCAATCAGATGGTAAACTTCCTCGGCATCATGCAGAACGAATGGGCGGGGGCGCAGGCGTTTTCCTCCTTCGATACCTACCTTGCGCCGTTTGTCAAGGTGGATAATCTGACGTATAAGGAAGTCAAACAGTGCATTCAGTCGTTCATTTACGGCGTCAACACCCCGTCGCGCTGGGGCACGCAGTCGCCGTTCACCAACATCACCCTCGATTGGGTGGTCCCCAACGACCTTGCGGAACTTCCCGCGATCGTCGGCGGCAAGGAAATGAATTTCAAATATAAGGATTGCGTCAAGGAAATGGCGATGGTCAACAAGGCGTTTATCGAAATCATGATCGAGGGCGACGCCAACGGCCGCGGCTTCCAGTATCCTATTCCGACGTATTCCATCACGCGCGATTTCGACTGGTCGGAAACGGAAAACAATAAGCTGCTTTTCGAAATGACCGCAAAATACGGCACGCCGTATTTTTCCAACTACATCAATTCCGATATGGAGCCGAGCGACGTGCGTTCCATGTGCTGCCGTCTGCGTCTTGACCTCAGAGAACTGAGAAAGAAGAGCGGCGGGTTCTTCGGAAGCGGCGAAAGCACGGGTTCTGTCGGCGTAGTAACCATCAATATGCCGCGCATCGCCTATCTTTCCAAGGACGAGGACGAATTCTATCAGCGTCTGACCAAGATGATGGATATCGCCGCCCGTTCGCTCAAAGTAAAGAGAAACACCATCTCCAAACTGCTCGACGCGGGACTTTATCCCTATACCAAGCGTTATCTCGGCACGTTCAATAACCACTTCTCGACCATCGGTCTTGTCGGCATGAACGAAGCCTGCCTCAACGCGAAATGGATCGGCAAAGATCTTACGCATTCCAAAGCGCAGAAGTTCACGAAAGACGTTTTAAACTTCATGCGGGAACGCCTTTCCGATTATCAGGAACTTTACGGCGATCTTTACAATCTCGAAGCCACGCCTGCGGAATCGACTTCTTACCGCCTTGCGAAACACGATAAAAAACGTTATCCCGACATCATCACGGCGTCGGAAAACGGCGATACGCCGTATTACACCAATTCGTCGCACCTGCCTGTAGGTTATACCGACGATATCTTCAGCGCGCTGGATATTCAGGACGATTTGCAGACGCTGTACACTTCCGGTACGGTATTCCACGCGTTCTTAGGACAGAAACTGCCCGATTGGAAAGCCGCGGCAAACCTCGTGCGCACCATCGCGCAGAATTATAAACTGCCGTATTACACGCTTTCGCCTACCTATTCGGTCTGCGCCGACCACGGGTATCTGGCGGGCGAACAATATACCTGCCCGCACTGCGGAAAGACGACGGAAGTTTACAGCCGTATCACGGGTTACTATCGTCCGATTCAGAACTGGAACGACGGCAAGAGAGAGGAATTTAAAGACAGAAAGGTTTATAATATCGAAACGTCGCATTTCCACGGAGCGGACAAATGCGCCTGCGAAAAGGAAAGCGTAAAGGAAGAAAAGGCAGAAAAGAAAGACAATGTCGTTTCGGGTATCATGCTTTTTGCCACGAAAACCTGCCCGAACTGCAAGATGAGCAAAATGATGCTCGATAAAGCCGGCGTGAAATATTCCGTAGTGGATGCGGAAGAAAACAAGGAAGTTACTTTGAACTTCGGCGTAAAGAAAGCGCCCACGCTTTTAGTGCCCACGGAAAACGGTTTTGAAAGATACGAAAACGCGAGCAACATTAAGAAATACATCGAAGGATTGAATTAAGGATAAAAAACCGATGAGCGATATCGTGATAATCGGCGCAGGCGCGGCGGGAATGACCGCCGCGCTGTACGCGTTAAGGAACGGAAAAAGCGTAAAGATACTGGAAGAAGAAACGTTCGGCGGACAGATCGCCAATTCTCCGCGCGTGGAAAATTTTCCGACCATCAAGGAAATTTCGGGCAGCGATCTTGCGGATCGCCTGTTTGAGCAGATCACCGCGCTGGGCGCGGAGGTCGAGCTGGAAAAGGCGCTTTCGGTCGAGAAAAACGGGAAGGGTTTTATCGTTAAAACCGATTACGGCGCGCATGAAGCGAAAAGCGTCATCATTGCGGCGGGCGTAAAGCATAAACATTTGCGTTTTCCCCATGAAGAAGAGCTGACGGGTAACGGCATTTCGTATTGCGCCATCTGCGACGGCCCGTTTTACTCGGGGGAAGAAGTTGCGCTCGTCGGCGACGGAAATACGGCGCTGCAATACGGCATACTGCTTTCAAGCTATTGTCCCAAAGTGTACGTTTATACGCTTTTCGATCGGTTTTTCGGCGACGAAAGCTTGGTTAAAACGTTGCTTTCGAAACAAAACGTCATCTGGAAACCGAATACTTCGCTTACGGAATATATCGGTACGGATAAACTCGAAGGGTTTCGCTACAAAGAAAACGGAGAAATTAAAGAACACAGAATCGGCGCGCTGTTTGTTGCGATCGGACAAATTCCCGACAATAAAAAATTCGAAAATCTTGTTACCCTCGATAAGGACGGCTATATCGCGGCAAACGAGAGTTGCGAAACTTCCTGTGAAGGAGTTTTCGTTGCGGGAGATTGCCGCAGCAAAAAGATCCGTCAGCTGACCACCGCCGCGGCGGACGGAGCGGTATCCGCGCTTGCCGCCTGCGCGTATATCGATAAAAATTTCTGAACATAAACGATAAAGACGCTATGTTTTATAAAAAAATAAAAGCGTTCCGCGCATTTTACAACTGCGCGGAACGCTTTTGTATATCGGAAAATAGAAACAGAAAAAACGTATCAACGAAAATTTTATACGCGGCGCGTACTTTAATTTTCGAAAATTTTGAAAAAGTGCGGTTAAACGGTGCGCGGCTCAGTACCCGCGCAAAGCTACGTATTTAATCTTTTTTGCGGCGATATCCTTATACCTTTGCGCGGTGTCTTCGTCGACCTCATGCAGATCGCTCACGATACAGTTTCCGCTGTCTTTGAAATGCTGTAAAAAATATCTTTCTGCGCCTTTGAGCCATTCGGCAATGCGTTCGATATCCTTTTCATCGACGAATTCCTTCACCAGCGTGGTGCGGAATTCGTAAGGCACGATATTTTCTTTCAGTAAAAACACGCTTTCTTCCACGGGCGTCAGATCGAAATTTTTTTTGTCCACCGTTTCGGCGTACCTTTCTTTACTGTTTTTTATGTCCATCGCGATATAATCGACGATTTTTTCTTCGATGAAATTGCGTAGCACTTCCGGATGCGTGCCGTTGGAATCGAGTTTGACGTCGTAGCCGAGTTCCTTGACTTTCAGAATGAAGTCCTTTAAGCCCTTGGCGAGCGTTGGTTCTCCGCCCGTAATGCATACGCCCTGCAAAACGCCTTTACGCCTTTTAAGATAGGAAAATACTTCGTCTTCGCCGATCGTGCCTTGCCCTTCCGGATCGAGGACGAGGGGGGCGTTGTGGCAGTACGGACAGCGGAAATTACAACCGCCCGTAAATACCGTCGCGGAAATGTGATTGTCGAAATCGACGAGAGATAATTTTTCCATTCCCAGAATTTTCATGAAAAAGCTCCGTTTCTTTTTCTAATATTATATCATAAATGCGCCGTACGGCAAAGGGGAAAGAGGGGAATAAGAAAAAAAATTTAAGGAATTATTGTGAAGCGCTTCAGTTTTTAACGCGCCGCCCCGAAAGCGATTTCGCTTTCGGGGCGGCGGAAAGAAGATTGCGTTTTCGGAAAAAAGTGAGTCCTTGCAAAAAACCGCTTTTTCAATAAAAGCGGCAAACAGTACAGATTTTTCCTTAAACACCGATAAAAAACGGGCGGCCGAAATTGCGCCGCCCTGTTCCGATCAGATCAGGTTTTTAAGATTTTCGTTTATATGCGTGATGGAACGAATGGAATCGGCGGGGGAAAAGCCGTCGTTGTTGACGAACGCGTAATAACTTCCGAACACCACATAGGAGATGAGCGTGTTTTTGGCACAATCGTCCTTCCATAACGGGTTATGCTCGAAGAGCAGCTCTTTTACGCCTTCTTCCACTTTCTGCGCCAGCCTCTGGCTGCGCGTGTCGGCAAATAAAATCTGAATCATATTTTTTTTGGCGGCGTACGCCTCGGTCAGCGTATCGATTGCCATAATCGGATCGTTTACGAAATCTTCCGGCGCGATTTTGTCGATAATGGAGTTTACCAGCTCGCTTTCCAGGCAATCGGATAAATCGTAAATATCTTTGAAGTGCAGATAAAATGTCGCCTTATTGATCATGGCTTTATTGGAAAGTTCCGTCACGCTGATTTTTTCCAGCGGATTCTTCGCACGCATTTCCAAAAAAGTGTTGAATATGCTTTTAATCGTCTTTTCTACACGTAAATCCATTGCAAACCTCACATAATAGACATATTAAAAAATTCGTCGCTTATTTTACGCCGAATCGCCGCAATTTCGGCTGATTCCATTATATCCGAACGATTGCGGATTGTCAATATAATTTTTCCGCGAAATAAAAAAAGTTCTGCGTAAAGTCGTTTGCGCGCGTTTAACGATTCGTTTAATAATAGACGAAATTTATTTTTAGTAAAATAATTTACTTTATAAAAAGAAAAGAGGCGCGGAAAAAGGTCGAGAAAAAGGGAAATTTGTCGCAAAATGTTGTTAAATACACGACGAAGGTATAAAAAAGCAAGGCGATTTTCTTTTTTCACGCGTTAAGGACGGGCATTTTTTCTATATGAGGAAAAGGTCGAAAAAATTTTTCTTTTTTAAAAAACTTCCATTGCGAATGTTTGATTTTACAAAAAATAGTGATATAATAATGCAGACGGCAATTTGCCGCAGGAGGAATTTATGAATTATTTTGATTTGACGGGACAAGTTGCCGTCGTTACGGGGGCGTCCACCGGGTTGGGCGTACAAATGGCAAAAGCTTTTGCAAGCCAGGGGGCAAATCTCGTGCTTGTGGCGCGCAGGCAAAATCTTTTGGAAGAAAATAAAAAGGAAATCGAAAAGGAATACGGCGTAAAGGTTCTGGCGTATCCCTGCGATATTACCGATTCTGAAAAAGTGAAAGCGCTTGTCGCCGCCACGATGAAGGAATTCGGCCGCGTGGATATTCTCGTCAACAATGCCGGTACGGGTGCAGTGGCGCCTGCCGTGGATATTACGGACGATCAGTTCAACAACGAATTGAAGATCGATCTTTTCGGAACGTTTATTTGCGCGAGGGAATTCGCCAAGGAAATGCTCAAAGCAAAGTACGGCAGAATCATCAATATCGCTTCCATGTACGGACTGGTAGGAAATATGGCGGCAACCTGTTCGCCCTATCATGCGGCAAAAGGTGGCGTGGTCAATCTTACGAGAGCGCTTGCCGCGGAATGGGGCAAAGACGGTATAACCGTAAACAGCATCTGCCCAGGGTATTTCTGGACGCCGCTGACAAAGGATACGCTGGAGACGGATTGGTTCTCCGCTTATGCGAAAAACGCCATTCCCTTGGGAAGATACGGCAAGGAAGGCGAACTCGATACCTGCGCGCTGTTCCTCGCGTCTAAATTTTCTTCCTATGTGAACGGTCAGAACATCGCCGTTGACGGAGGATATACCGCGATATAAGCGGAAAATACGCTCTGAACGACAAACGCTAAAACGAGTACTACGAAAACGACGGAATGCCGGGACGGCATTCCGTCGTTTTCGTTAAAAATTCTATCTTCGGCGAAACGCTTTGCACGACGATCGAACTGCGGGAGCCGCGGCGATTTTTCCGGCTGAAAAAATCGCCGCCGCAGCAAGGCAGACGGAAAACGGAGGCGTGTAAAATGGGGCAATCGTTTGATTTTTGCGCGGGGGTATGTTACAATAAATAAGAATAATGTCAAAGAGGTCGGATCATGACGCAACAGGAATTGTACGAAGAACTGATCAAGGTGAGGAACAGTCTGAAAAAGAAATATACCGCAGGAGGAAGGGCGCCCGTCGTCTGTTCGGACGAAGCGGTGCGGCTGATTGCGGCAAACGCGCCCAAGCGGCAGGAGGAACTGCAATACATCAGCGGGCTCGGCAAAACGTTTCAGGAAAAATACGGAGCGGCGTTCATGCCCGCGCTCGAACGCTATCATAAGGAGCTTTCGGCAAGCGCAAAGATCACCGACGACGTGCGCAAAACGCTGAAGAATCTGGAAAGCAGGTTGGTCAACATCAACAAGCGCAACCGCTTGCTCTACATGGGCAAAATTTACGATAAATACGCATACGATCTTTACGGCAGACAACTTCCGGCGCTGTTGGAATACCTTACGGGTAAATCCCGCGTGAAGAGTTTCAAGCTAAGCGAAGTCGATTTTGCTACGGACTCCGCCGCAAAGGTAAATAAATTCAAAAAGTTATTGACGCTCATGCGCGAAGTGACGAAGGATCTGCGCGAAAGCGGGCAGAACGATCTTTACGTAGGTTATCCTTATGTGATCGGGCGTATGGCGGGGGAGGACTTCAATATCCGCGCGCCGCTCGCGCTCTTTCCCGTCGCGTTGGAACGCGACAACGAAAACGTGTACATCAAGCTGGACGAAAGCCGCGATATGCTTTACAACAACAATCTGCTTTTGACGCAGTACAAGTTTTCGGGGCAGAACAGGGAGCTCCCCAGCCCCGTGATCGAGGAGATCGGGGAAAATTTCATCGAAGATCTGCAAAAATACTACGGGGAAGCGGGCATACGTTTCGACGCGGAACTTCCGAAATTTTCTGCATTTGCCGAATATAAGGAGGGCACGTTTCCCAAATTCGCAAGCGGCGAATTTCATCTCAACAACAACGCGGTGCTCGGCAAATTTTCCATGTGTTCGAGCGCGCTCCAAAAGGATTTCAAGGAGATCATCGAAAAGGACGAAATCAATAAACTTTTAAGCGAACTTTTGGAAAATTCCGAGGATATCGATTATTATTCCGACGATTTCCGTCCTTCCGACTACGAAAAAAAGAGCGATAACTACCGCGAAAAGGACATCGACTATATCAATTCGCTCAACGCTTCGCAGGAAAGCGCCATCGTAAACGTGGAAAAATGCGACGAAATGGTCATTCAGGGTCCGCCGGGAACGGGCAAATCGCAAACCATCACCAGTCTGATCGTCGATTCCGTGCTCAAAGGCAAAAACGTTCTGATGGTTTCGCAGAAAAAAGCGGCGCTCGACGTCATATATTCGCGTCTCGGCGATCTTTCTCGCTATGCGCTCTTCGTCAGCGACACCAAGGACAAGGAATTTTTCTATACGCAGATGTTTAACCTGCTTTATTCCGACGAGCGGTATTATTTCGACGAGGAAGCATACCGCGCCACGGTGCAGGAAATCGACGAAAACGTGCAGGATTTGGAAGATATCGCCGCCAAGCTTTACGAAAAGGACGAAAAACTCGGCGTTCCGATGTACAAAATCTATCAGGAAAACCCGCACAACGTGTTTTTAAGCAATTATCTCGTGCAGTCGGTAGGGTACGAAAACGAAGTGGACGCCGCGCTCGATATCGTGCAGTATCCCGCTCTGAAAAATATCCGCGACAAGTTTTCCGACGAGATCTATCTTTCGCAGCTGAAGGAATATTTCAACCTGTTGCAGTCTTTTCCGTGGCTTCTGAAGGTAAAAAACAACATCGGCAGGCTGGAGCTTGCGGAGCCTTTGAAACTCTGCGCCCAACTGATTGCCCTTAAAAAGGAATACGACAATACCTTTTTCCTGGCAAAACCGTTGAAAAAAGGTAAAGTCAAGAAAAAGATCAAGGAAATCATGTCGCTGTGTTTTCAGAAGCGGCACGGCGTCAAGGAGTTTTTCATTTCGCCCGCGCATCTCATGGACGGGCTTCTGTCGTACGAGCGTTTTGCGCTTATCCGCCCGCTGTACGATTCTTTGACGGAAAGCGAAAAACGCTATATCGAATCGGTGAACAACATCGTGGAAAAAACGGGCGTTTCCATGAAGGACGGCAGCCGCAACGTGTTCGATTACGTGGTCTTGAAACATATCGACGCGTTCGAGGCGGAAAACAAAGCGGTTCTGGCGCATATTCAGAATTACAAGCTGATCGTTTCGATGATCGGGAAATATATCGAAAAGAAGAAGCGTTTCACGCAGGAAAAGTTCAAACAGTATCTGAAAAGCGTATACGAAAAGAATATCGCGCTTTCCAAACGCTTCGGGGAAATGAAGCGCAACGTGGAAAGCAAGCGCAGAATGAGCGTACAGCGCTTTATCAATAAATTTTCCTTCGAGCTTTTCCGCGGCGTCAAAATTTGGCTTATGACGCCGGAAGTGGTTTCGGAAAGCCTGCCGCTCGACAATGTGTTCGATCTCGTCATCTTCGACGAGGCGTCGCAGCTTTACGTCGAAAAGGGCGTTCCCGCCATTCAGCGGGCAAAGAAAGTGGTCATCGCGGGGGATCATAAACAACTGCGTCCCTCCAGCCTCGGATTCGGAAGGTTTGAAACGGACGACGAATTCGACGACGATTCCGAAAGCAACGCCGCGCTGGAAGAAGAGAGCCTTCTCGATCTCGCGCGTTTCAAATACAAGGAAGTCATGCTCGATTTCCATTACCGCTCGAAATA
>CALVXL010000004.1 GCA_944369635.1 uncultured Clostridia bacterium | reverse complement strand
CGGCAAAAATAACGTTCATGCTTAAATATTATGCTTAAAAAAGCGCGTTTATGTTTTACTTTTCGCGCGTAAAATGCTAAAATGTTTAAGAAAAGACATTGCGGGCGGTTCGCGCCCGACGAGGAGAAAGGATATGAAAGAAAAATACTATATCACCACGCCGATATATTACCCGAGCGGCAACTGGCATATCGGACATTGTTATACGACCGTCATCTGCGATACTTTCGCGCGCTATAACAAGATGCTCGGCAAGGACGTGTTTTTCCTCACGGGAACGGACGAACACGGGCAGAAAGTGGAAAAGAAAGCCGCCGAAGCGGGCGTAACGCCCATTCAGTTTATCGATCCGCTGGTCGCGGGGCTCAAAGAAATCTGGTCGCTTCTCGACATCGGATACGATAAATTTATCCGCACCACCGACGAACAGCACGTCAAGGCGATACAGACCATTTTCAAACAGCTTTACGATAAGGGCGAAATTTACAAGGCGGAATATTCCGGCTGGTACTGCACGCCCTGCGAGTCCTTCTGGACGGAATCGCAGCTCAAGGACGGCAAGTGTCCCGACTGCGGGCGGGAAGTTACCCTCGAAAAGGAGGAAAGCTATTTCTTCCGCCTGTCGAAGTACGCCGATAAAATCCTCAAGCTCTACGAGGATAATCCCGAATTTTTACAGCCGAAGTCCCGCATGAACGAGATGATCAACAACTTTTTGAAACCGGGCTTGCAGGATCTTTGCGTTTCGAGAACTTCCATCAAATGGGGAATCCCCGTTACGTTCGACCCCAAACACACCGTTTACGTGTGGGTAGACGCGCTTTCCAACTACATCAGCGCGCTCGGCTACGGCTCGGAGGACGACAGCTTGTTCCGACGCTACTGGCCGGCAGATCTGCACATGGTCGGCAAGGAGATCGTGCGTTTCCACGCCATCATCTGGCCCGCTATCTTAATGGCGCTCGGTCTGCCGCTGCCCAAACAGGTTTACGGGCACGGCTGGCTTTTGATCGGCGGCGATAAACTTTCCAAGTCCAAGGAAGGCAACGTCAAAGCCGAACTCACCGACCCCAAACAGCTCGTCGAGCGGTACGGCTCGGACGCGCTTCGCTATTTCCTGCTTAGAGAAATTCCCTTCGGCAGCGACGGCGTTTATACCAACGAAAGTTTGTTAAACCGCATCAATTCCGATCTTGCCAACGATTTAGGCAACCTTGTTTCCCGCACCACGGCGATGATCAATCAGTATTTCGGCGGAATTTTGCCCGCGGCAGGGGATAAGGAGGCTGTGGACGGCGAGCTCGTCGCCATGGCGGAAAATCTGCACGATAACGTTAAAAAGGCGATGGACGCCCTCGATTGCCCGCTCGCACTGACGGAAATTTTCAAGGTCGTTCAGCGCGCCAACAAATATATCGACGAGACCACGCCGTGGATTCTCGCTAAAGACGAAAGCAAAAAAGGCCGCCTTGCTACGGTGCTTTACAACCTTGCGGAGACCATTCGCATCGTGGCGGTCTATCTGAAACCCTATATCACCAAAGCGCCCGATAAGATTCTCGATTGTTTCGGTATCGACGGCAAAAGCGTTACCGATTTCGAAAGCGCAAACAAATTCGGCGTTCTGCAGGCGGGTACGGCGGTGAAAAAAGCGCCGCCCATCTTTCCGCGTATCGACGTCAAAAAGGAACTTGCCGAGGTCGAGGCGATGGTGAAAAAAGCGCATCAGGAGAAAAAGGAGGCGAAAGCTCCCGAAGCCGCGCCCGTAAAAGCGCACGAACCCGCGCCCGCGAAAGAGCAGATCGATTTCGATACCTTCTCCAAAGTGGAGCTGAAAGTCGCCCTCGTAACCGCCTGCGAAAAGGTGGAAAAGAGCAAGAAACTCTTAAAACTCACGGTAAAGATTGGCGAGGAAACGCGCACCGTGGTCAGCGGCATCGCCATGGCGTATACGCCCGAAGAAATGGTCGGTAAAAAGATCGTCATGGTCACCAACTTAAAGCCCGCTAAGCTCTGCGGCATCGTCAGCGAGGGCATGATCGTCTGCGCCGAAAACGACAAGGGCGAAATTTCCCTTATCCGTCCCGAAAAGGATATGGAAGACGGCAGCAATATATTCTGATGTTTACCGATATTCATTGCCACTTAAACGACGAAAAGTATCAAGATAAAGCGGACGTCGTCGCAAAAGCGCGTGAAGCGGAGGTGGACAGGCTGATTTGCGCGGGGTACGACATGGCGTCGAATTACGCCGCAAAGGAGCTTGCCGAACGATTCGACGAGGTGTATTTCACCGCGGGCATTCACCCCGACGCCGAACGCGAAGCGACGAAGGAAAATCTCGCCGCGCTGAAAAAGCTCTGCGCGCACGAAAAATGCGTTGCGGTAGGGGAAATCGGGCTCGACTATCATTATCAGCCTTTCGATAAAGAAGGGCAGATGCGCGCGTTTGCCGCGCAGGTCGAACTCGCGGGCGAAGTTTCCCTGCCCTTTGTCGTGCATTCCCGCGATTGCACGCAAGATTTGCTTTCGTTTTTGCGTTCGCGCGAGCCGCTTTTACAAAGAGGGTTCGTCATGCACTGTTTTTCGGGAAGTTCGGAAACGGCGCAAGTCTTGTTAAAGCTCGGCGCGTACATTTCCTTTGCGGGGCCGCTGACCTTCAAAAATTCCAAAAATTTACCGCAGGTCGCCGCCCTCGTGCCGAAGGATCGCATATTAACGGAAACGGACAGCCCGTATCTTGCGCCGCACCCTTTCCGCGGAGAAACGAACCAACCCGCAAACGTCAGCTATGTAGCGGAAA
>CALVXL010000003.1 GCA_944369635.1 uncultured Clostridia bacterium | reverse complement strand
GGATTCCTAATTCTGTCTTCCGTTCCCGCCGAAGCGGGTTTTAACGCACCCGCGCGGGGAAACTATGATTTCACGTATAATTGATTTTAGCGCAAAGACCGAAAATTTGCAATGATTTTCATTAACTTTTTACCTGTTCGGCATGAAAACTTGACGCGCAGGCGAAAAAGTCCTTCAAAAGCGCCAGCATTTCGCCGTTGCTTCTGTCCATTGCGGAAAAACGTACCGCGGGACAGACGCTCATATCGAGCTGCGCGTCGCGCTTGAAACGAGAAAGCGCTTCGTGCAATCCCGCGTCGCCCAGCGAAGCGAGGGAAACGAACGTCACTTCGCAAAGTCCCTGCCGCACGGTGATGGTCTTTGCGCCGAATTTTGACGCCATGCTCTTGACCGCCGCGATGTCGATGAGGTCTTCCACTTCCATGGGCAGCTCTCCGTAAAGATCGGCAAGCGAATCGCGCACCCGCGCCTCGTCCTTACCCGAGGCGATCTCCGCGATCTCCTTATATGCGTCCATGCGCAAGGAGGGGGAATCGATATAATCTTCGGGGATATACGCCGAAACGCGGATATCGAGTTCCGCGGTGACGGCGGGCGCTTCGCCCATCTCTTCTTTTAAAAGTTTTGTGTAAAGTTCGTACCCGACTTTATCCATATGCCCGTGCTGTTCCCTGCCCAGCACGTTGCCCGCGCCGCGGATTTCCAGATCGCGCATGGCGATTTTGAACCCGCTGCCGAGTTCTGCGAATTCCATGATCGCCGTCAGCCTTTTATACGCCGTTTCGCTGAGAACTTTTTCCCGCTTAAACGTAAAATACGCGTGCGCCAGACGGTTGCTCCGCCCCACGCGCCCTTTGAGCTGGTACAGCGTGGAAAGCCCCAAACGGTCGGCGTCGATGACGATAAGCGTATTTGCGCGGGGTAGGTCCACCCCGTTTTCGATGATGGTGGTGGAGATCAGCACATCGCTTTCCCCGCGGTAAAATTCCATGACGGCGTTTTCCAGCACGCTTTCGTTCATCTGCCCGTGCGCCACCGTAAAGCGAATTTCGGGTAAAAGATCTTTGAGCTTTTTGGCAAAGGTGTGAATGCTTTCCACGCGGTTATACAGCACAAACGCCTGTCCGCCGCGGTTGATTTCGCGCGTGATCGCGTCTTTTAACAGGGTGTCGGTCTCTTCCGTGACGTACGTCTGCACGGGAAGCCGTTCTTTCGGCGGCGTGTTGATGGTGCTGATATCCCGTATTCCCGAAAGGGACATATGCAGCGTGCGCGGGATAGGCGTTGCGGAAAGCGTAAGCGTATCTACGTTGCTTTTTAAAAGCTTGATCTTCTCCTTGTGTTCCACCCCGAAACGCTGCTCCTCGTCGAGCACCAGAAGCCCGAGATCTTTAAAATTCACGTCGGAACTCAAAAGACGGTGCGTACCGATGACAAAATCGATCTTGCCTTCTTTCAGATCCTTGATGACGGCGTCCTGCTCTTTCCCGCTTTTGAAACGGTTGAGCACGGCGATATTCACGCCGAAATCTTTAAAACGTTCCACGGCGGTGTTATAATGCTGTTGCGTCAAAATGGTGGTGGGCGCAAGCAATGCCGCCTGCTTGCCCGAAACGACGGCGCGGAACACCGCGCGGAAGGCGACTTCGGTTTTTCCGTAACCCACGTCCCCGCAGATCAGACGATCCATCACCTTGTCGGAACACATGTCCTCCATGATATCCTGCGACGCCTGTTTCTGATCTTCCGTCAGTTCATAGGGAAAACGCGCTTCGAAAAGTTCCTGCATTTCGGAATCTTCCGTAAAGCGGAATCCTTTCCTTTCCGAACGCTCGGCATAGAGCTTTTTGAGATCGATGCTCATCGCGCGGATAGAAGCTTTCACCCGCTCCTTGATGCGGTCGAACTCCTTGCCGCCGATTTTGGAAAGCGAAGGCTTTTTCTCCCCGCCGAGATACCGCGACAAACTGTCCATCTGTTCGACGGAAACATACAATACGTCCCCGCCCGCATATTCCACGGCGATATAATCTTTCGTTCCCTCCGTTGTGGAAATGCGCTTGGTGCCGCGCACCACGCCGATTCCGTGCACTTCGTGCACCGCGTAATCGCCCACTTCCGGCGCAGAGAAAAATTCGCCCTTTTTGCGAAGCTTTTTCTTTTGCGGCTTGCGGGCGAAAAGATCCCCGCTGCCCACTACGACCAGCTTGACGTCGTGATAGATAAACCCGCTGTCCAGCGCGCCGTTAATTACGGAAATTCCCGAACGCCCGCTCTGCAAGCTGTCTATCGAAGAAGCGATGCCGAGATCGGACAAATCGCCGTTTATCTTTTTAGCGCGTTCGGGCGTATCCGCCACGACGACGATGCGATACCCCGAATAGAGCCAGTTATTGACATCCGCCGCGAATTCGTTGAATTTCAGCTGATATTTCGCCACCGTTCCGCAACGGAGCGTAAAGGTTTTCAGCGGATTGAAAAAGGGAATGGCGGTGGTGAGCGTCTGTAGCGCCGCCACGCGCTTTTCGCACAGCGAACAGATGAGTTCGCCTTTGTCCGCCAGCTGATAAAAGGCAAAGGGAAACGCCTCCCCCGCGGCGAGCAGGTTTTTAAAACGCTCCGCGTGTTCTTGCAACACGAAGTCGAGATTGTCGGAAAGCTGTTTGCATTCGTCGAAAAACACGACGGTATCCTGCGGGAGATAGGCGGCGACGTCCGCCGTTACGTTTTCGAGCAGCGGAAGCAATGCGGAAAGCCGCTCGTCGCACACGCCGCTTTGCAGCATTTCGCAAAGTTCGCCTGCCATGACGGAAAGCTTCGTATGCGCTTCGGCGCTCTTTGCCGAAGCAGCCGCTTTTTTCAGTTCCGCCACGAGGGCGGGCACTTCGTTTTGCCCGATGACCACGTCCGTTGCGGTCAGAATCTCCACGCCGTCTTTATACCCTTTGTTTTCGCGGGTTTCGGGGTCGTATTCCTTTATGCTTTCGATCTCGTCGCCGAAAAAGTCCATGCGCCAGGGATTCTCCCCGTTGACGGCAAAGACTTCCAAAATATCCCCGCGCAGGGAAAAACGCCCCTCGGAATCGCAGATTTCCTCGCGGACGTACCCCATTTTCACCAGTTCTTCCACAACTTTCTGCGGCGCGATCTCCTGCCCTTTTTTCAAAGAAAGTACCGAAAGCCGCGCGGGAAAAAGCTGCAGGAGCGCTTCGAACGTCGTCACGGCGGCGCGCGCGCCTTTTTTTATGTCATACAGTCCGTTGAGTCTTTTGAAAAGCGAATGTTTGGACAGCGCTTTGTTATAAAGCAACACGTCGTCCTTCGGGTAAAGGACGGCGACCTTTCCCCCGGAAAGCGCGGAAATTTCCGCCGCCGCCTTATCCAGCGACAGTACGTCCTTACAAATATAAAGGGCAAATCCCGGCGCATTGGCGGCGATGTGGCATTTTACGGAAAAGGGCGCGTTGAAAACCGCCGAGGGTATTCCCTGACGGATGGTTTCTTCGATTTCGGCGAACGTGCCGCCGATGTTTTCGCTTTTCAGAATTTCAAAAAGCATGCTCTTCTCCGTAAACTGCCCGCCGCGATGCGGCGGGCAGTTTGGCGTTTATACGTTTTTATTATATTTCTGCATGATGTTATCGAGCGGCACGCCCCGCGCGAAATCCGCCGCCGCAAGCCCCGCGGCGTGCACCGTTTCGGCAAACAGCGGAAAATCCGCTTCGGGAATGCCCGACAGCACGTAGTTTATGAGAGGGATGTTGCCCTCCCCTTTAAATCCGATCCGTATCCGAGCGAAATCGTCCCGCCCGAGTTCGGAAACGATGTTGCGCATGCCGTTATGCGTGCCCGCAGACCCGCTTTTGCGGACACGGAGCGCGCCTTTGGGCAGATCGTAATCGTCGTAAAGCACGATCAGATCTTCCGCGCCCGCCTTGTAATACGCGAGCAGTTCCTTCACGCTTTCGCCGCTTAAATTCATATACGTCTGCGGCTTTGCCACCACAACTTTTTCGCCCTTTACGAATCCTTCCGCCACCAGCGCGCGGCATTTTTTATGTTTGAACGATACCCCCAGCTCTATCGCCGCGTCTTCCGCCGCGACGAAACCGAGGTTGTGATAGGTGCGCCTGTATTTTTCTTCGGGATTTCCCAGACCTACTATGATCTTCATGTCTTTTTGAAAAGGGAAAGCCGCTTATTAAAGTAAACGGCTTTCTTATGATCAGTCTTCGTAAATGGTGCTCATCGAGGAATCGGAATAGATCTTGGTGATCGCCGCCGCAAAGAGTTTCGCAACGGAAAGCACTTTGAGTTTGGGACAATCCTTTAATTTATCCGCGAGGTCGATGGTATCGAGCACCGCGACTTCCTTGATGGGGGAAGCCATGAGCCTTTCAAGCGCGGGACCGCTTAAAACGCCGTGCGTGCAGCAGGCGTAAACTTCCTTGGCGCCGTTTTTCATCAGCGCTTCCGCACCCTGGCAGATCGTGCCGGCGGTATCGATCATATCGTCCACCATCAGGCAGGTCTTGCCCGTCACGTCGCCGACGATGTTCATGACCTCGATGGCGTTTGCCTTGGGGCGACGCTTGTCCACGATGGCGAGCGGGCAGTTGATGGAAGCGGCGAAATTTCTCGCCCTGCCCACGCTGCCGACGTCCGGCGAAACGACTACCCAGTCGTCGTTCTTTCTTTTCTTATAATATCTGCTCAAAATGGAAGAGCCCAGCAAGTGATCGACGGGGATATCGAAGAACCCTTGAATCTGCGCCGCGTGCAGGTCCATGGTCAGCACTCTGTCCGCGCCCGCGCTGGTCAGGATATCGGCAACGAGTTTTGCGGTGATGGGATCTCTCGAACGGGCTTTTCTGTCCTGCCGAGCATAGCCGAAATACGGGATGACCGCCGTAATTCTGCCCGCGGAAGCGCGTCTTGCCGCGTCGATCATGATGAGAAGTTCCATCAGGTTATTGTTGACGGGCGCGCACGTGGACTGAATCAGGAAGACGTCCTTACCGCGAACGGTTTCGCAAAGATGTACGGAAATTTCTCCGTCGCTGAACGTGCCGACTTCGATATCGCTGAGAACGGTTTTCAGTTCTTTGGCGATGGCTTCCGCCAGCGGTTTGTTGGAATTGCCCGCAAACAATTCGATTTCGTTACCGTGTGTAATCATTTTTTTCTAAGACCTCACAATTTCGCGTTCCGCCTTTCGGAACGCCGTTATTTTTCGGATATATTCATTTTACGATAATTCTTCGAAATAGTCAATCTATTTTGCTTTTCTCTTCGCTTTAAAATAGTTTTTTAGTAAATCTGCACACCGATCCGACAAAACGCCGCCCTCGTATTCCGTTGAATGGTTGAGCCCGCTTTCCGTCAGCACGGAAAAACGGCTTTCCGCGCTGCCGCTTTTCGGCTCGTACGCGCCGAAATACAGTTTTTTTATCCGCGCGCCGACGATTGCGCCCGCACACATCGGGCAGGGCTCCAGCGTGACGTACATCTCCGCCCCGTCGAGGTGCCACGTGCCCAGCTTTTTTTCCGCCTTTTCGATGGCGAGAATCTCCGCGTGCGCCGTACAGCGGTTGAGCGTCTCCTTTTTGTTGTACGCCCTGGAAAGCACCTTTCCGTCCAGCACGATGACCGCCCCCACGGGCACTTCGTCGTAAGCTTGTCCCTTCATCGCCTCTTTCAAGGCGAAGTTCATAAAATATTCCTTGTCCTTAACCATCTTTTCTTAACCTTTCGAGCAGTTTTTGCGGCACGTCTTTATTTTTCAAGAAAATCTGCCGCGCGTTTTCCTTTCCGACGGGATGGGAAAGCGCGTCCTCTCCCGCCTCCACGGTGATAGCGGGGATCCGAAGCGTTTCCACGCACCAATCCTTATACCCGCCCGCGCTCCCCGCGGGCGTCTTCAAGGCATATCCCGTGACTTCAGCCGCAACTTTTGCAAGCGCGTAGTCGCGCGCCGCACGCGGTTCTTCCTGATGAAAATACCAGTAAATTTCCTCGCCTTTGGTGTGATAACTCACCGTCATGTC
>CALVXL010000002.1 GCA_944369635.1 uncultured Clostridia bacterium | reverse complement strand
GTGCCGCCCTTACATTCCACCGTAAAACGGTAGGTATCCTTTTTATCCGTTTCGCAGGCGGTAAGCGATAAAATTTCCACTTCCTTCGGGGGAAGATCGAATTCCTTGCCCGCCCGCGCCAGCTTATAGCCGCGCTTTCCGTCCACGCATTTTGCGGAAAATTTCGGCGGCACCTGCATGATCTTGCCCGTCTGCGACGGCAAAATCGCAACGACTCGGGCGAGAGACGGAACGCCGCCCCCGCTCTTCACGATCTTGCCGCCCGCGTCGAGGGTGTCGGTTTCGTAGCCGAAAGTAAATTCCGCCTCGTACTTTTTCACCTTTTCCAAAAGAAAGGGAAAAAGTCTGCACGCCTGTCCCACGCCAACGGGCAACACGCCCGAAGCCAGAGGATCGAGCGTACCCATATGCCCGCACGGCATATTGAATTTCTTTTTGACAAGCCCCGCGCAGAACGCCGACGACATTCCCTCGGGCTTATATATATTGATAAATCCGTTCATTTGTGTCCGTATTTCTCCCGCCGCGACGGATAAAATAATGTTTTTCGCTAATCCATATGCTGTTTGCAGGCGTAAACCAGCCTGTCCACGGCGTCCTCGTAGAATCCGCGGATCATGCACCCGCTGGCGAGAATGTGCCCGCCGCCGCCGAAGGTCGCCGCAACGGCGTTGACGTCCGCCTTTTTGGAGCGGAAACTCACCTTGTAATTTTTATCGCTCATCTCCATCATGCACATGCCGATTTCCACCGTGTCCACCCCCATGACGAAATCGATAAAACCTTCCGTTTCGTCGGGACGGGCGCCGCTTTCTTCCAGCATCTTTTTCGTAACGGTCATGAGCGCGATCCTGCCGTCCGAAAAATAGCGGATCCCGTTTGCCGCGAGGGCGAAGAGCTTTGCGCGTTCCTTTCTCTGCTCGCTGAACATCTTGTAGGAAATGAGATGCAGATCGCCGCCGAGCGCTTTCAGTTCCGAAGCGGCGGCAAGCGTTTCCGCCGTGGTGTTGTTGTGCGCGAAGTTGCCGCTGTCGGTGACAATGCCCGTCAAAAGCGCGGTCGCCGCCGCTTTGCCGAGGGTAACGCCGATGCATTTTACGAGCTCGAACACGTTTTCCGAGTTGGACGCCTTGTCGCCCACGTAATTATATTTTGCGTAGCGCGTGTTGCTGACGTGATGATCGACGTTGAAGGTCTCCCTCGCCTTGCCGAAAATCGCGCCCAGATCGCCCATGCGCATTTCGTCCGAACAATCGAGGGCGACGTGCGCGTCGTATCCGCCGCGGTACTCGCGGGAAATTTTTCCGACGTTTTCGAGATAAGAAAATTTGACGGGGATTTCGTCCGCACAGTAAATATCCGCCCTGACGCCCAGCGAAGTAAGCGCGCTTTGCAATCCCAGCGCGCTGCCCACGGCGTCGCCGTCGGGGCGCACGTGAATGAAGAGCGCGGCGCTCTTTTGTTTTTTCAGTTCCGCGGCGAGCGCGGGAAGGTCGGTCTTCATACTTCTTCCTCTTCCCCGCTCTTCACGCTTTTCAGCAGGGAATCGATCTTCGCGCCGTACTCCATGGAATCGTCCGCGATAAAGTGAAGTTCGGGAACGGTACGCGACTGCATGACGCGCGCAAGTTCGTAGCGGACGGTCTTTGCGGAAGCCGAAATCTCGTCAAACGTGCGTTTTTTCCTGGCGGGATCGGCGGAATACACGCTGATATAGACTTTTGCGTGCGACAAATCCCCCGCAACGTCCACCCGCGTGACGGAAAACATTTCCGTAATATTGGGGTTTTTCAGTTTTTTCGAGATGATCTCGTATATTTCCTTTTGCAGTTCGCCTTTTAAACGGTCGCTTCTTTTTACTTTCACGTTGTCCTCCTTTCCGCCGTAGCGGCGCGTCCGATTCTTTCCGTAAACGCCTTACGGATTGTTTCCGTTTTATCTTAATCCGATACGCGCCGCCGCGGTGGCGGCGGCGCGGAGGGCGCTTTTACGCTTTGACTTCCTCGATGACGTAGCTTTCGATAAAGTCGCCGATCTTGATGTCGTTGAATTTTTCGATGGAAATACCGCACTCAAAGCCCTGATTGACTTCCTTGACGTCGTCTTTAAAACGCTTGAGCTGCAGCACGTTGCCTTCGCAGATCATGATATCGTCGCGGTAAATCCTGAGTTTGCCGTTTCTGACGATCTTGCCTTCGGTAACGTAGCAACCCGCAACCGTGCCGACGCCCGTGATCTTGAAGGTTTCGCGCACTTCCGCTTTGCCCATGTACGTTTCCTGATACTTGGGCGCGAGCATGCCTTTCAGCGCTTTCTGCACGTCCTCGATGGCTTCGTAGATCACGCGGTAAAGTTTGATGTCCACCCCGCTCTTTTCGGCGGAGTTCTTCGCATTGGAATCGGGACGCACGTTGAAGCCGATGATGACCGCGCCCGAACTTTCCGCAAGCATGATATCCGTTTCGCTGATCGCGCCGACCGCCGCGTGAATGACGTTAACTTTCACCTCGTCGTTGGAGAGCTTGGCAAGCGAAGATTTGACCGCCTCGACCGATCCCTGCACGTCCGCCTTGACGATGATGTTCAAAGTTTTCATCTCGCCTTCCGCAATGCGGTTGAACACGTCGTCGAGCGAAACTTTCTGCGACGCGACGGCGTCGTTTTTCAGCTTGTTCTTTCTCTCTTCCGCGACCTGCTTGGTCAGTTCCTGCGAAACGGCGTACAAGGTGTCGCCCGCATCGGGAACTTCGTCGAGCCCCATGATGGAAACGGGAACGCTCGGCCCCGCGGAAGTGATGCGCCGCCCTTTGTCGTCGATCATGGCGCGGACCTTGCCGACCACCATGCCGATGACGACGGGATCGCCCACTTTCAGCGTGCCGTTCTGCACCAGAACGTTTGCCACGGGCCCTTTGCTGTGGTCGAGTTTCGCCTCGATGACCACGCCTTTCGCCTTCCTGTTCGGGTTGGCTTTGAGCTCCTTGACGTCTGCGAGCAACAGAATGGATTCCAAAAGTTCGTCCATGCCCTGCCCGCTCTTGGCGGAAACGGGGCACACCATGACGTCGCCGCCCCATTCTTCGGGCACGAGCCCGTTTTCGGTGAGCTGCGTCTTGACTCTTTCTATATTTGCTTCGGGTTTGTCGATCTTATTGATGGCAACGATGATGGAAACGCCCGCCGCTTTTGCGTGGTTGATCGCCTCTATCGTCTGCGGCATGATGCCGTCGTCCGCGGCGACGACTAAAACGGCGATATCCGTCACCTGCGCGCCCCTTGCGCGCATCGCGGTAAACGCGGCGTGCCCCGGGGTATCGAGGAAGGTGATCGGCTTGCCGCCGACGGTAACCTGATACGCGCCGATGTGCTGCGTGATGCCGCCCGCTTCGCCCGCCGTGACGTTGGTCTTTCTGATTCGGTCGAGCAGGGAGGTTTTGCCGTGGTCGACGTGCCCCATGACGGTTACGACGGGGGGACGTTTGACCATATCCTCTTCCTTATCCTCTTCGTTGAATCCCTCGCTCAGGATATCTTCTGCCGTCTTTTCCATGCGGAGTTCCAGTTCGATTCCGAGATCTGCCGCGATATACGCCGCGGTATCGTAATCGATGGAATCGTTGATGGTCTTCATAATGCCCTCTTTAAAGAGCTTTTTGGTGATTTCGATAGCGGAAACGCCGAGCTTTTCGCTGAGCACTTTCAAAGGAACGACTTCGCTGGTAATGACCGCCTTTTCGATTTTGACCGTCTGGCTCGCCTGCTGGGTTTTCTGCTTTTTGGCGGGACGGAGCTTTCTGTAACCGCTCTTATCCTCGTCGAAATCCGCAACGGTTACCGACTGCTTGATGAGCGCGCGTTTGGAAAGCGTTTTCTTTTCTTCGTAATTTTTCTCGCCTTTCTTTTTATTGTTGTTGAAAGACTTTGCGGGCGCGGCGGGCACGATGGGAGGCGCTTTGAAATTGCCGCCGCCCTGTTTGTTAAACGGCTTGGTACTTGCCGACGGACGGCTTTGCTTTGCGCCGTCGGGAACATATTCTTTCCGCGGCGGACGATCCTGCCGCTGCTTGTTTTCGGGAATATAAACCTCGCGCTTGTGCACGGGCTTTCTCTCTTCCGCGGGCGCTTTTCTCAGCCACGAACTCGTGTCGCCGAGAATATTCGTCTTCGGTTTTTCTTCCTTTTTTATTTCCGCGGGTTTTTCCGTTTTCCTTTCTTCCGCAGGCTTTTTCGCTTCTTCCGCGCGGGGCGGTTCGGCGGGCTTTTCCGCCTTCTTTTCTTCTTTTTTCTCTTCTTTCGCCGGCGAAGGAGAAACTTCCTTTTTCTCCTCCTTGACGGGCTGAGATTTTTGAGGCTCGGGGGAAGGCTCTGCCTTTTTTTCTTCCGCGGGGAGCTGTTTTTCCGAAGCGGGTTCCTCTTTTACTGCGGCTTCGGCTTTCTTTTCTTCCGCCGCCGCTGCGGGCGCGCTTTCCTCTTTTCCGATCTCTCCCGGCGCTTCCTCCGCGGGAGCCTTAGCGGCCGCTTCCTTTTCCGCCGCCTGCGCTTCCTCTTTCAGCTTACGCTCCTTCTTTTCGGCGAGAAAAGCGTTGTTCTTCGCCTCCAGAGCGTTCTTTACGCGCCTTAATTCGCTTTCACTTTTTTTCAGGCTTTCGAGCAATGCGCCGACCTCCCCGTCACCGAGAAGTTTATTGATTTTTTTGATGTTCTCGAACCCGTTCTCTGCCATAAGTTCTATTTTGCCTCCCACTTGAATTCGGTAAATTCTTCGTCTAAATGATCGAGTATCGCACCCGCAAGCGATTTATCGGTGATCGCCAGCAGTTTGCAGTTTTCTTTTCCCGTAAGTTCTTCCACCGTTTTCCCCTTAGCCAACACCGCGCGGCAGTGAAACTTTTTCATCAGCCGTTCGCATTCGTGTACGGCGTTTTTTTCGCTTCTCGCGCAAAGGATCAGAAGTTCCGCACGCCTCAGCGTGTCGATCGCGTTCGCACCGCATTTGTACTTGCCCGCGCGAATGGAAAAACCGATATACGTTTCTATTTTGCTTTTCACCGTTTATTTTCCCTTTTCGGAAAAGTAATTTTCCACCTGTTCGTAAACGCTTTCGTCCACGGGGCAGCCGAACGCCTTGTTCAGCATCTTGCCCTTGCGCAATTTTTTCAGGCACTCCCCGTCGCCGCAGACGTACGCGCCCCTGCCGTGCGCCTTTCCGCCCGGATCGGCAAACACCTCGCCTTCCGCGTTTTTCACCACTCTCAGCATGGCGCGCTTGTCCTTCATTTCGCGGCAGGACACGCACATGCGGAGCGGCACCTTTTTATCGGGCATATTATTCTGCCTCGCTCATGGCGAGCGCGGCGCTCTCGCTCTTCACGTCGATCTTCCAGCCCGTCAGCCGCACGGCGAGGCGGGCGTTCTGTCCGTCCCTGCCGATGGCAAGCGAAAGCTTGTCGTCGGGAACGACCGCGCGCGCGGAGTTTTCCCCGTCGAGTTCCATAACTTTGATGACCTTGGCGGGCGAAAGCGCTTTCGCGATGAATTCCAGCGGATCCGCGCTCCAGGGTATGATGTCGATCTTTTCGCCGCCGAGTTCTTCCACAACGGCGTTGACGCGCGCGCCCTTTGCGCCGACGCAGGCGCCCACCGCGTCCACCATGGGATCTTCGCTGTAAACGGCGATCTTGGTGCGCTGACCGGGCTCTCTCGCCACGGCCTTCACCGAAACGACGCCCTGTTTGATTTCGGGCACTTCGTTTTCAAAAAGGCTCTTCACAAAACCGGGCGCGGTACGCGATACCACGATCTGCGCGCTTCTGCCGGCGTTGCGCACCTTTTTGACATATACTTTGATTTTCTGATTGAGTTCGTATTTTTCGCCGGGAATCTGATCGTTGGGCATGAGCACGCCTTCGATCTGCGAACCGTTGTTGCTGACCGTGCTGCCGATGTCCACGTAAACGCTCTTGTCCTCGATCCTTCTGACCACGCAGGTAAGAAGTTCCCCTTCCTTGTCTTCGAATTCGTTCATGGCGTTCTGGCGTTCGATTTCGCGCAGTTTCTGCATGACGACCTGTTTCGCCGTCTGCGCCGCGATACGCCCGAAATCTTTGGGTTCGATTTCGTTTTCGATCACGTCGCCCACTTTATAGCTCTTTTTGATTTCCTGCGCGTCCTCGAGGGAAATCTGCTTTTCCTCGTCCGTCACTTCGTCCACGACCTGTTTAGTGCTGAAAAAACGCACCGTTTTCTTTTCGGGATTGAGTTTTACGGTGATGCCGCTCGATTCGCCCGTATGCTTTTTGTATGCGAATACCAGCGCGTTTTCCAGCGCTTCGATAAACGTCTGCTGCGGTATTCCCTTTTCCTTTTCCAGGTCTTCCAGTGCCACAAAGAATTCCTTTTTGATCATTTTTGCTCCTCTTGATTGCTTAATCGCATTCTGTTAAAATTGAAAATTAAAACTCGATGGCTTCGCTGACCTTGCGCACCGATTTTCTGTCAAACGTAAGCGTATCTTTCTGACTTACTTTCACGCGGATGGTCTTTTCGTCGAAATAAACGAGCTCGCCTTCGAAAAACTTTTTGCCCTTGACGGAGGTATTCAGCCGTACTTCCACCTTGGTATTGAGATGGTTTCGGAAGTCCTCTTCGGTGACGAAGGGCCTGTCCGCCCCGAGGGAAGAAACGTTGAGCGTATAGCTTTCGCCGAACGACGGATCCAGCTCGTCGAGCGGCGCGTCGATGGCGTTATGAAAACGTTCGCACGCGTCGAGATCGACGCCCCTTTCCTTATCGATGAAAACGGTGATCGACGGATCGTCGGTATTTTTAAACTCCACCGAACAAACCTTCAGTCCCTGCTCCTCTGCGATGGGGTCCACAACCTTTCTGATCTCTTCCTCCGCCTTGAATTTCATGCTTTTTCGCTCCTTAAAAACCCCGTAATAGCAAGATATGAGAGCGGAAAACCCGTTCTCATATACAAGCATACGATATTCAGTATCTGAATTATAGCACATTTCCCCCGCTTTGGCAAGAAAAAAACTATAAATCCGGTAAAGTTTTTTTCATTTTCACGAGTTCTATGAAAATCTGCGCCGTCGCGTACGCGTCCGAAAGGGCGCGGTGATGCAGAAATTTGACGTTGAAATGTTCCGCAACGGTATTGAGCTTATGGTTGGAAAGATTGGGCAGCGCTTCCCGCGCGAGCTGCACCGTGTCGACGACCTTGTTTTTGAAATAATAATCGAAAGGTCTGGCGTGATGCTTCATGAACTTGACGTCGAAATCGGCGTTGTGCGCCACCAGCACCGATCCCCAGGCGAATTTGAAAAAATCGGGCAGCACGTCCTTAAAAGCGGGCGCCGTTGCCACCATTTCGTCGTCGATCCCCGTGAGCTCCGTGATCTTTGCGCTGATCTTCTGTTTCGGCTTGACGAGCGTCTGAAAGGTTTCCGCGATCACACCGTTTACGATCTTAACCGCGCCGATCTCGGTGATCTCGTCACGGTCGACTTCCGTCCCCGTCGTTTCGAGATCGAACACCACAAAGGTGTGCTTTTTGAGCACGTCGGGCAATACGACGGGCGCGTCGAACAGCGTGGTTTCCCGCACTTCTTCGGCGGGAAGCGGCTTGACTACGGTGTATTCGAGGGGCGCGCTCTTTCCGCCCTTGGGCTTGGGTTTGAAGCCTGTTGGGAAAGTGCAGAGGTTGATTTTATTGATGGTAAGAGACAGCTTGTCCTTATAATAATCGAACTTGCCGCGCACGATGATCCCCTGCCCGATTTGGATTTTTTTGATGCGGTCTACCGTGTTTTTCCGCGTGAAATAAAGCCCGCTCGTCTTGCCCGTGGTATCGTCGAATTCGAAAATGTAAAAGGGTTTGCCCGTCTTGGTCGTCTTCTCGCGGATGTCCGTCACCACGCCGCAGAGGGTAACTTCTCCCGGTTCCGCCGCGTCCTCGATATAAAGGGCGGTATCGGTGGGCTGATTGTCGTCGATGACGACGACGTCTTTCACCTGAATCGCCCGCTTTTCCAGCGTGCTCAGCTCGTCGAGCGAAATGCTGCGGGGCGCGAGCTCCACGTGTTCTTTCTGCTCCTTTTCCACGATCGAGCCGACGAAAGAATCGCAGAAATTTCTTTCGAGATAGGCGTCCACGTCTTTCAGCGTGCCGTTGGTGCGCACGTAAGCGCAGGACGAAGGGATCATGCGCAGGGTGTAGCGGAAAACGCCGTTCGCCCCCTCCGCGCTGACGTCCGCCGAAGTAAAATCGTAAGTAAGCGACGGATAAGAGGCCGTTATGTATTTATAAACCGCCGCACAAACGAGTTCGGAGTCCGCGACGACTTTGGAAATGACCGCCTCCGCCGTACGGAAGCTTGGCGGCGTTACGCTCAGACAGTAATCCGCAATCTTGCTTTGCACTTCCTCGCTCACCGTCTTTTCCGATATAAAGCGGTATACGACCGACCGCTCTTCCCTTTTGATGTCCACGGCGCAAAGCTTTATGCCCGAAACGCTTTCGTCGATCTTCCTCACGCTTTCGGTAAAGGCTTTCAATCCGCTGATCTTAAGCAATTTTCTATCTCCTTGAAAAACTCTTTCTCTACGTCTTCGTACGCGACTTTTTTATACGGAACGCCCTTTTTGAACAGCATGCAGAACCCCTTTCCGCCCGCGATGCCGAGGTCGGCGTCCGCCGCCTCGCCGGGGCCGTTGACCACGCACCCCATGACGGCGATCTTCAAAGGCTTTTTGAATTTGGAAACGAACTTTTCCGTCTTTTCCGCAAAGGGGATGAGATCCCATTCGCACCGCCCGCAGGTGGGACACGACACGAGTTCCACGTAATCTTTTTCCAAACCGACGCTCCTTAAAATAAGCTTTGCGGCGCGGACTTCCTCCACGGGGGCGGCGGAAAGGGAAACGCGCACGGTGTCGCCGATTCCCTGCAAAAGCAGCGCGCCGATCCCTATGCTGTTTTTCACCACGCCGCTTTTGAGCGTGCCCGCTTCCGTCACGCCGAGGTGCAGCGGATAATCGCAACGCGCGGCGATATACCGATACGCGGCCACGGTGAGCCTGACGTCGGAAGCCTTGACGGAAACGACGATGTCGCCGACGCCGTATTTTTCAAACAGCGCCGCGTTTTTCAGCGCGCTTTCGGCAAGCGCCTTTTCGCTCCTGCCGTACGCAAGCAGAAATTCCTTTTCGATACTGCCGGAATTGGAGCCGACGCGCACGGGCAGCTTATGGGCTTTCAGACAATCCGCCACGATCTTTATCTTGTCTTCCCCGCCGATGTTGCCGGGGTTGATGCGGATTTTATCCGCCCCGTTTTCCGCCGCCGCCACCGCGAGGCGGTAATCGAAGTGTATATCCGCCACCAGCGGGATATGCGTTTTTTCCCTGATCGTTTTAATGGCTTTCGCGTCGGCTTCGTCGCGCACGCAAAAGCGCGCGATATCGCACCCCGCCTCTTCGAGCGCGAGGATCTGCTTTATTGTGTTTTTCGTGTCGCTCGGACGGAAAGTCATCATGCTCTGCACGGCGACGGGCGCGCCGCCGCCTATGAAAATGTTTCCGATTTTTACTTTTTTGCTCATAGCGATATTTTATCATAACTTCCCGAAAAAAGCAACGCGCCCGCAAATAAAAACCGCATAGCGCAAAAAAAGAATCTCAATCCTTCGGCGCGCCGAAAAAATTGCTACGAATAAAATATTTTCCGCACAAAAAAAACCGCCCGCCCTAAAATTCGGGCGGGCGGCAGACAAGCGCCGCTTTACGGATTGTTTTTCCGCAAAGTGTATTTATACAAAATGTCGTCGTAAAACGGTCCGAGGTAATAATTCATGGAAGAATCTTTTGTAAAATCGTCGTAAGCGCTCTGGGCGTCGACGGTATAATAATACCCGTCGATCGCCCTGATGGTGTCCTGATAATACCCCAAAGAAGTCAGCTGCTCTTCGGTCAGCCCTTTCGCCGTGATTTCCAGATATCTCAGTTTCAGCGTGCTTTCCGTCTCGATCTTCGCGTTGCGGCTTTTGACGAGCTTCTCCTCCACCTGATTGTTGTACTTGGTCGTTTCCCTGAAAAGTTCTTTCGCCTTTTCCATGCGGGCGCGCACCTCGTCTTCCACAAGCGCTCCGTATTTGAGCGATACCGCCTCCTCCGTCAGCTGCACGCGGTAATCCGCCTGATCGATTTCCCGCTGATATTCCGCTTTTTTCTCCTGTTCCTGCCTGTTCAGCTCCGCGCATTCCCGACCGTACTCTTCTTCCAGCTCCGCGGCGAGCGAAAGATACACGCTCGTCTGGGCGATGCCGCGCTTCGCCGCGTCGGCTTGCAGTTTTTTCTTCTTTTCTTCGTAGGAAAGCCGCGCGTCCTCCAACCGCTTTTGCAAAAGCGTGCTTTCCGCGGCGTAAAGAGCTTCGTACGCCTGCCGCCGCGCTTCATATTCCGCCGTCTTTTCCGCCGCTTCCGCGTCGATCTTCTGCCCGAACTCTTCCTGCACGTTTCGCCTCACTTCCGATTCGACGGGCATGGTGAAATCGAGTTTTTCCAAAACCGGCACTTCCAGCGGCCGCTCCTCGTATTCGCCCTTATAGTTTCTGTAATAATCGTCGATTTCTTTGAGTACGACCTGCAGTTCCTCTTTTGTTACCGGCAATTCGAATTCCATATCATACCTCCCCCGTTACCGTATAGGAAACCGTGATCTTTTTTATCTTCGCGCCGTCGTCGGCGTTCAGCAAAAAGGCGAATTTTCTTCCCGACATTTTCGGATATACGCTTTCCCCCGCCGCGACGGAAAAGCTTTTTTCCTCCCGTTCCGCCGAAATTTTCAGCGCAATTTTCCCTTCGCCCGAAAAAAATACGCGGCTGAGTTTTTTAGGCGCGCAAGTGCCGAAGTCGAGGGGTTTGCTCAAAAGGCTGCCGCCGCCCGAAGAACGTGCAAAGCGCAGGATCTTTCCGTCCGCATACGCCGCCGCGCCGCCCAGCGCGGCGGCGTTTACCTTCAGATAGGAAACGCGTTTTTTCTCCGCGTCGTACACCAGCGTTTTCTCCGCCGACAAAGTTAAGGCGTACCCTTGCGAAAACGCGCAGGCTTTCAGTGCGGAAGGCGTAAATTCTACGTTTTCGGCAACGCAGTTTGCCGCGCCGCCGAAAGAATACAGCCTGCCCGCGCCCGTCAGAAAGTACGCCGTTTTCCCCATGAGGCGAAGGAAGAAGCCAAAATATCGCTCGCGGGCGCAAATTTCACTTCCGCTTCCCGATCGTAACCGTTTTGCGTGCAGTCGTAAACGCCGCGCTCGCAAAAGACGTACAGTCTGCCGTCGATTTCCGCCGCCCCCGCGATCTTCCCCGCGAAACTTCCGACGTGCCATTCAAACGCGCCGTTCGCGACGGAAAAATCCTCCGGCGCGAACGGCGCGGAAACTTTGAGCGATCTTCCGTCCTTGAGCACCAGCGAAAAGCGGTGCGTGCAAAGGGGGGTTCCCGCAACGTCAGCCAGCTTTATCAAGCCCTCCCCGCCGACGGTAAAAAGCGACGTTCCGTCGCCGAAAAGATCCGCTTCTTCCCCGCCGTAAAATCCCGCGGCGTAGACGGGCGGCGAGGAAAATTCTCCCTGCAAGAGAAGCCCGCTTTCCGTCAGCGCGTACAGCTTCCCCTCCGCAAAGGCGTATCCGCCGTAAAAAAGCGACGGAAAGAGCGCGGAGACGTTTTCCGCCGCCGCTTGCTCTTTGAGGCAAAATGCGGGAGAAAGCGATTCGTCAAGCGAAAAGCATTCCTCGATCTGCCCGTCGAAATTCAGCGTTTGCGCCTTTCTTTTGCCGACGGGAAATTTTTCGAATCCCCTCATACCCAGCGCCGCTCCTTCATCACCTTGTTCTTGCCGAAAAGCATGCGTTTCACGCCCTCGACGTAGCGCGCGTTCCAGCCGACAGCCTCGTCGAACAACCCCGCGATCAAACAGTATTCCGCCGCCGCGCCGTACGCCAAAACGGCGGGTGTGAGCCGCCTGTCGCCGAAGGAAATTTCGTCGCCCAAAGAAAACTTTCCGGGCAGATACGCGTAAATTACGCGCACTTTTCCCGGACGCGTTTTGAAATATTCGGGATAGTACTTTATTTTTAGCTCGTTGCCGAAACGGTCGTACACGCCGATGATGTCGGTGGCGTTTTTTTCGAGGGAAGAAAAAGAAATCACGCCGTTTTCGGTATCGATTTCCTCCTCGTATTTCATCGGCGCGTATTCCGCCGCCGTCTGCGCGACGGACAGGTTGACGCAGCGGTACACGAGTTCCGCCTCCTTTACGGTATGCTCGTCGCCCGCGCCGTTTTCGAAGTACGAAGTGACGCCCTCCTTATCGAGAAGCGCCGCCGTCAGGCTTGCGATTTCACGGAACATCATAATCCACCTCCTTTCGCGCGCCGACGGCTGTCGGCGCGCGCGACTGCAAATAAAATCAGACTTCGGTAATCCCCGTGATACGTCCCTGCCCGCACGGTCTTTCGCACAGAAGTTCGGCGTATTTCACCAGCGTTGCCGAGTAAACGGGTTTGCCGGGGATCTGGTGCAGGACGGTGCCGTCCTCGCCTTCCAGCCACTGCCAGTCGCAAAGCTGGCAGAGCGTGAAGTCGGCGGTGTTGAGCAGATACATGGTTCCCGCCTCGCAGAACCTGTCCGCAACGACGGGAATGCCGTTATAGCTCATCGCCTTATACCCGCCCGCAAGTTCCATACTGTCCATGCGCACCGACTGTGCGGCGAACATCTTCTGCAACGCCCTGCGCACGCCGAGCGAGCAGATGATGAGATCGGGCGCGACGCCGCAGCGCTCCTCGATGTCGTCGAGCGCGGTCTGAATGTCGAGCTCCGTGAGGGTGCCTTCCACCGTTTTTTCATAGGGTTTCAGCCATGAATTTTTGGAACGCGACAGCCCGTAAAGGGTATCGGAATCGCCGAACAGCGCTTTCAGCCCCGTGAGCTCGTTGTTGCTTGCGCCCTGCACGCCCACCATGGAATCGGGCGGGACCTGCGATTCGGTGAGCGTTGCGCCGTCCACGCGGAAGGTGTTGTTCGCCTTGTCCACAAACGTGATCTTGCGGCGGATATTTTCCGTAAACGGATCGCCGAGCATGTCGAAAAAGTCCACGATCATGTTCTCTTCGAGATAGCGCGCGCTGTCCACGGTGATCAGTCCCGTAGTGATGCTCTTGATGGTGGCGAGCTGCCCCGTGCCGTCGCCGAAGAGCATTCTTCCGAAATTATATTTTGCCGACTTTAAAAGCCCTTCCATTTCGGCGGAAAGCAGGTTGACGAACCTGCCCGTATCGCCCGCCGCGGCGCGTACCGCCTTATCGCTTATCTCCACCGTGCCGTAAAGATTTTTCAGGGGGAGCGTCAGCTCCTGATACAGATTTCCGCCCGCGTCGGGAAGATCGCCGTCCTCCGCGCCCGCGCCGATCCCGCCGTTCACGCCGAGCGTGACGATCTTTTTCACGTCCTTGCCGTAGACGTCGGTTTCGCTTTTTCTGATCATCGAATAAAAGGGATTGACGCCCTTTTCCAGCTGTTCTTTGATCGCGTCCAGATAGTAATTTTTCAGCGCCTTGTCGGCGTTTGTCAGATTGACTGCCATAAATTTTTATTCTCCTTTGTTTTCTTTCATCATCTGCATGGTTATCATTGCCGCCTCCGCAATGGTCCTGGGTTTTTTAACGGGGGTTTTGGGA
>CALVXL010000001.1 GCA_944369635.1 uncultured Clostridia bacterium | reverse complement strand
GCTCGATAGCCTTTTCTTTCTTTGCAATGTTCTTGTCTGTCATTTTCGTATCCTCCTTAGATGCAATCTTGTAAAGTTTCGAAGTTGTAGCCGATGTTCCGGAGTGTTTCTTCAAAGCCGAACCACGATAGAAGGTTTTGGTTGTAGTCGTCTTGTGCAAGCGGATCTTCCTTGTCCCACTTGTCGCCGAAAAGTTCGGTAGGGGAGTAATGCTGTACGACGATAAGATGATCATTCAATACAGCAGTCCCGTAAAAGCAGGTCCCGATGAAAGTCGGGACTTTTCTTTTTACGAAAAACAACTCAAAATGCCGTATGTAAGACAAAACAAGAAGGAACTACAATATCGCAAGTTTACGATTGTGCTTTCCGTCTGATATACAAAAAACAGCTATTCCCAATCTTGGCGAGGGTTCGAATCGCTGACTCTCGGGCAGGATTTTACCGCTTTTATTCGAACCCACGTCAAAAGTGTAAAAACGGCTCAAAATTGCTTGTTTTTAAGCGAAATACCGTATTTGTGGTAAGAAAAAATCCTAAACCGAATTTAGGTGTTCGATTTAGGATTTGTTTGGCGGAGATGGAGAGATTCGAACTCTCGAACCGCTGTTAACGGTTACACGATTTCCAATCGTGCGCCCTCGACCAGCTAGGCGACATCTCCGTATGTCTGCCGTTTCTTCAACAGTCTTTAACAGTATATACCAAAACGTAAAATTTTGCAATCTTTTTAGAAAAGTTTTTTTGAAATTTCGCGTAAATTTATTGTATTGCCGTCAGACAAAATGGTATACTGTAACCAAACGATACGAACGCTGTCCGAAAGGACGGATTTCAGCGCAACGCGGTGAATTTACTTCGCCGGATGAGGCGGATATCGGAAGCTTTTTATCTAATGTAAAAACTTTTTCTTTCCGTCAGGTTCGTATTGCTTAAGAAAAAATGAAGTAATCAACTTCAAAGGCGGTTCTTATGCAGGAAAAAACCAACGTTATGCGCATATTGGACAAAGCGAAATTGCCCTATAAAGAATATACTTACGACGGCGGCGCGCTCAGCGGAACGGAAGTGGCGAAAAAACTTTCTCAGGACGAAAAAAAGGTGTTCAAAACCTTGGTTACCGTTTCCAAAAGTTTAAAAAATTATGTTTTCATGATTCCCGTGGCGGAGGAGCTCGATTTGAAAAAGGCGGCTGCCGCGGTGGGGGAAAAGGCGCTTTCCATGCTGAAAAGTAAGGACCTTTTGCCGCTTACGGGATATGTGCACGGCGGGTGCTCGCCCATCGGCATGAAAAAGCCGTTTCCCACGACGGTGCACAGCAGTGCAAAGGATCTCGACACCGTTATTTTCAGCGGCGGAAAAATCGGCTATCAGGTGGAACTCGGCGTTTCGGATCTTCAGAAAATCGTGAAACTGCAATTTGCCGACGTTATATGCGATCGCTCGCAATAAGCGCGTTATTTACGAAAGGTCATATAAAAAGGCATAAAACGCGTAAAAAACGGAAAGCATAGGGATAAGGAGCGAAAAATGGGAATCAGAAAAATAGAAGAAAAATACACATTGAACGCCGATAAACGCGCCGCGCTCGTCGCCTTGAAGGGAAAAGGCGCGATTTTAACGGATATTCTCGGCGATAAATATGCGGATTTCACGGCGGGAAAGTATAATCCGCTCGGATATAAATGCAAAAAGTGGGAACGGCGCGTAAAAGGGCAGCTCAAAAAGTTTTCTGCGGAGAACTACTATTCCCGTCCCGTGGCGGAGTTTTCCAAGGCGATCTGCCGCAAAACGAAGATGAAGCGGGTCTTTCTCGCCGCGTCGGCGGACGCGGCGAATGAAAGCGCGTTTTTGGCGGCTCGCAAATATTCTTTCGATAAATACGGTGCCGAGCGGTTTAAAATCGCCGTGATCGACGGCGATTTTCACGGGTATTCCTTTGCCGCGCTTTCCGCGTCCGATACGCTTGCTTCGGGGTTCGGTCCGAAAGCGGAAGGGTTTGTTTCCCTGCCGGACGGCGACATTGCCGCGCTGGAACAGGCGCTTGACAATACGGTTTGCGCGCTCGCGCTGGAAATATTTTCGCGCGGAGAAAGCAAGCCGAAGGAAAAAGCGTATCTGGAAAAAGCCGCGGCGCTCTGCAGGGAAAAGGACGTTCTGCTCATCGTAAACGAAACGAATTTAGGTCTCGGAATTACGGGACAGCTGTTTTCCTATATGAATTTCGGTCTTTCGCCGGATATCGTTACGGCGGCGGAAGGCTTCGGCGGTCCGCTGGCGGTCGCGCTTTTCGGGGAAAAAGCGGAAAACGCGCTTTCCTGCGGTTTGTACGGCGCGCAACAAGGGGGCAATCCCGCGTTGTGCGCGGGCGCGACGTATCTGCTCAACGCGATCAATGAGAAACTTCTCGTAAAAGTGCGGGAAAACGGAAAGCGGATGAAGGAAATTTTAGCCGAGTGCGAAAACATCGGCTCTTTCGAGGGGTTGGGAATGCTGATCGGATTTCTTGCGGAAAACGAACAGTCTGTTTTTGCGGAATGTATGGAACGGGGGCTGATCGTGGGAACGGCAAACGGAAAAATCGTGCTTTCTCCGCCGCTCAATATCGAAGAAAATGTACTTGAAAACGGACTGCACGTCCTTTCAGACGTTTTAAGCCGTTAATAAAAATCAAAAAAAACGCCGCAGTTTCCTTTTGCGAAACTGCGGCGTTCTGCATTAAAAACGTTTTTTGCGGATGTTATTTTTCGAAAGCGTACGCGTCGTAAAATTCCGTGCGCACGCCGTCAACGGTGGCGGCAAAAAGATACCGTCCCGTTATACTCTCGGTACGCAGTCCGTTTTTTTCGGCAAAAGCATAAAACCGCTCGGAATCGTTTTTTTCGCGGCCGTAAACGT